>CABQNA010000310.1 GCA_902465425.1 uncultured Collinsella sp. | reverse complement strand
GGTCTTCGCCATCTGCATGAGCGAAACCAGGCCCTCTTGCATGCGCGCGCCGCCCGAAACGGTAAAGCCGACAACCGGCAATCCCAGCTCGGTCGCACGCTCAAATGTGCGACAGATCTTCTCACCCACCACGGAGCCCATCGAGCCCATCATAAAGTTGGCATCCATAAAGAAGAGCGCGGTATCGCAGCCGCAGATTTTACCCCTACCGCACACGACGGCATCGCGCTCGCCCGAACGCTCGCTCACGCTCTTGAGCTTGTCGGCATAGCCGGGAAACGAGAGGAAGTCCTCCGACGCCAGATTGGCATCCCATTCCTCAAACGTGCCCTCGTCGACCGTCATGCGCATGCGCGCGCGACCGCTCACGCGAAAGTGTTTGCCGCAACGAGGGCAGACCTCGAGGTTGTCGTGCAGGCGTGCCTCATCGATCACACGGCGGCACTCCGGGCACTTGATAAACACGTGGCGCGCGGGAAACTCGGCGCACGACTCGGTCATCGGTCCCTCAAGGACATTGACCGTCTTCGCTTTTCTATTCATCAGCATAGAGATGCCCCATCAGATCGGTGTGATACATGCCCGACAAGAACTCGTCGTTTGCCAGCACGTCGAGCTGAAGCTCGCTGTTTTCGCTCACGCCCTCAATCACGAGCTCGCCCAGGGCCGAGCGCATCTTGCGAATGGCGCCGTCACGCGTGGGCGCACACACGATGAGCTTGCCAAGCATGGAGTCGTAGTACGGCGGAACGTTCGCACCAGCAAACATAGCGGAATCCCAGCGCACGCGCGGACCACCCGGCACACGCAACGCGGTGACCGTTCCGCATGACGGCAGAAAGTCCGGCGTTTCGGCATTGATGCGGCACTCCATGGCGTGGTTGCGGACCGGTACGTCCTCCTGCTCAAAGGGCAGGGACTGGCCGGCTGCCACGCGCAGCTGCCACTTGACCAGGTCGGTATCGGTCACAAACTCCGTGACCGGATGCTCAACCTGCAGACGCGTGTTCATTTCCATAAAGTAGAAATTGCCGTCGTCCGAGTACAAAAACTCGATGGTGCCGGCTCCCTCGTAGCCGACGGCACGAGCCAGGTCGCGTGCCGCCTTGTGCATGCGAACACGAATGTCGTCGTGTCCGTCGAGGCACGGCGCGGGGCTCTCCTCGATTAGCTTTTGGTTGCGGCGCTGCACCGAGCACTCGCGCTCGCCGAGCGAAAACACATGGCCCTGCTTATCGGCCATAATCTGCACCTCGACATGGTGCGCCGGCGCAACGAACTTCTCCATGTAGCACTCGCCGTCGCCAAAAACGGCCTCGCCCTCGGCACGCGCCTCGATGAACGCCTTTGCCGCATCTTCCACGCGCTCGACCTTGCGAATGCCGCGACCGCCACCGCCCGCGCGCGCCTTAATGAGCACGGGACAGCCAATGCGCTCGGCCTCGGCCGTCGCCTCCTCGGGACTTTTGAGCAAATCGCAGCCCGGCACGATGGGCACGCCCGCCGCGG
>CABQNA010000309.1 GCA_902465425.1 uncultured Collinsella sp. | reverse complement strand
GCGGAAAGCTCAAAGCCGTACTTGGCCCAAATCTTCTGAGCCTTCTTGTTGGACAGGCAGAAGTCGATGAACGCCTTGGCTTCGTCGGCGTGCTCGGAGCCCTCGGCAACGGCACCCGGGTACACGATGGGCTTGTGCGAATCCTCGGGGCACACGAAGGCCTCCTCGATGCCGTCGTAGCGGAAGATATCGGAGCTGTAGACAAAACCGGCTACGCAGTCGCCCGTAGAGACGTAAGACGCAGCGGTGCCGACCTTATCGGCCAGAGCGACCTTGTCGGCGATCTCGGGGGCATACTCGCCGTCGTCGCCCTCGGTACCGGTATAGAGCCCCACGGAAGTCAGCGCCTGGTTGGCGTACTTGCCGGCGGGGACGGTCTTGGCGTCGCCAATGGCAATCTTGCCTTCCAGGTTCGCAACGTCGGCAATGGCCTCGATCTTGGTGTCGGAGCCCTCGGCGCGAATAATCACGAGGTCGTTGACGAACATGTCCTCGCGCGTATCGGCGTCGACGAGCTCGGCGGCTTCGGCGTCGTCCATGGTGCCCTTGGAGGCTGTGATGAGCACGTCGGCGGCGGCACCGGCGCGCATCTGCTCGACAAGGTCGCCAGACGCCTTAAACTGCGTGTCTGCAAACGTGGTGCCGGTCTGCTCTGTGTAGAGCTCCTGAACCTCGGGCAGAGCCTTCTCGAGCGAGTTGGCGGCAAAGACCTGCAGCTCGACAGCCTTCTTGGAAGATGCCTTAGCAGAACCGACATCGGATCCGGCCGGCTCGGACGTCTTGCCGCCCGAGCAGCCGGCAAGACCAAGGCTGGCAGCGGCGACAGCAGAAAGCGAGACGAATCCGCGGCGAGAAACCATATCGAACATATTCAACCCTTTCGGACCTTGTGCCCGGGTACCCCACCGCGGGCTATAATCTGCAATCAGATTATACTTTCGCGCGAATAATGATAGTGAGAAATTATTCTCGTCAGAGAATATAGTTTCGAGTTAGCGTACACCTCGGTGTCGCTTCGGTGGAAAACAAAAGCGGAGCAGCCGTTCAGGTCGCCCCGCCACAGGTAAACCGCTTAGTTGGTATGTCCGCCGCCCGCTGTCATCTGAGCCGCATGCTCCAGCTGGTCCGCTATGGCCTCCCAGCTTTCGCGAGCGGCCTTTGTAGAACCGGGAAAGTTTACGACAAGTGTATGACCTCGTTGCATGCAAATAGCGCGCGAGAGCATGGCGCGGCGCGTCTTGGTCATCGAGTACGCGCGAATCGCCTCTGCAATACCCGGCACATCGCGGTCGCAGACGGCACGCGTCGCCTCGGGCGTCACATCGCGCATCGAAAGCCCCGTGCCGCCGCAGGTGAGCACGACATTGGCGTGGCACTCATCGGCGGCTTCCACAATGGCATCACCAATCTCGCTGACGTCGTCGCGCACGACCACATGTGATGCGACCGTCCAGCCCTGCGCCGCGATAAGCTCCTTGAGCGTAGCTCCGGCCTCGTCCTGGGCAAGATCACGC
>CABQNA010000308.1 GCA_902465425.1 uncultured Collinsella sp. | reverse complement strand
CGCCGCGATCGAGGCCAAGACCGAGGCCGCCGGCGTGACCAAGGCCAACCTGCCGGTCGCAAAGGCCTTTGTTTTGGCGATGTTCGCTGGTGCGTTCATTGCCTTCGGCGGCCTGTTCTTTACCGTGTTCTTGAGCGATAGCACGCTGGGCTGGGGCGCCCAGCGCGTCGTGGGCGGCCTGTGCTTTTGCCTGGGCCTGGTGCTCGTACTGGTGTGCGGCGCCGAGCTGTTTACCGGCAATTCGCTTATGGTCTGCGCGCTCAAGAGCAAAAAGATCACCCTGGCTCAGATGCTCAAGGCATGGGTCGTCGTGTGGCTTGGTAACTTTGTCGGTGCCCTGTTCATCGTCTTTTTGGTGTACATGGCCGGCATTTACAAGCTCAACGGCGAGGCGGTCGCCAATTCCATGGTGAGCGTCGCCGCCGGCAAGGTGACGATCGACTGGGTGACGATCTTCTTCCGCGGCATCCTGTGCAACATCTTTGTGTGCCTGGCCGTGTGGATCGGTACCGCCGGCAAGACCGTGGTCGATAAGGTCGTGGGCATTTTGTTGCCCATTGCCGCGTTTGTGGCCTGCGGTTTTGAGCACTGCGTTGCCAACATGTACTTTTTGCCCATGGGCGCCGTGATGCATGCATGCGGCTACGGTGCCAAGGTCGCCGGCGCCGATGCGCTCAACGCCGCGGGCATTGCGTTTAACCTGTCCGCCGCCACGCTGGGCAACATCGTGGGCGGCGCGGTTCTGGTCGCGCTCGGCTACTGGTTTATCTACGCCAAGAAGTCCGAGGCGTAAGGTATCGTCTGTTTGACGTTGGGCCTCCCGCGGGGCGTTGCCGTGCGGGAGGCTTTTTGGGTCTGGGGCCCGTTGCCGGGCTTTTGGCCTGTTGTGTTTGGCTGATGAAAGGGGTAATCGAGATGGCATCTGCTGTGAAGCGTGACGGTCGCGCCGTGGTGACCACATGCGGGGGATGCTATGCCGATTGCGCCTTTGCGGCACACGTTGAGGACGGTCGCGTGGTGGCCGAGTTGCCGGTGCCGGGGCATCCGTGCGCGGCGCGTGCCCTGTGCGCCCGCGGACGGCATCGCCTGGCAATGCCGTTTGACGAGCGCGACCGGATTTTGCATCCCATGCGCCGACGAGCTGATGGCTCGGGGTTCGATGTGATTTCGTGGGACGAGGCGTTCGCGCAGATTGCCAAGCGTCTTTTGGGGATTGTTGACGAGAACGGGCCTCGTGCGCTGGGCATGACGCTCGGCGTTCCCTCGTTCGACCGCTACTGGGCCTATCGTTTTATGTGCGCGCTGGGTTCGCCCAACGTGTACGGCGCCGATGGTGCCTGCGAGGTAAGCCGTCTCACCGGCTGGGAACATAGCTTGGGCTATAGTCCCGCCTCCGATTTAGCACATACCGACTGCATCATGTACCTGGGGCGCTCCTTGGTGGATTCGTCGACGATGGGGGCCGTTGATGCTCTCAACGATGCGCGCCGGCGCGGGGCGAAGATCATTGTGGTTGACCCTCGGCGCAGTGGCTC
>CABQNA010000307.1 GCA_902465425.1 uncultured Collinsella sp. | reverse complement strand
CCAAAGACGGTGACGGCAGCGCCTTCCTCGATAAAACGGCAGGCGATCGCATAGCCGATACCGCGCGTGCCTCCGGTGATGATTGCTTTCTTGCCCTCGAGCAACATGGTGCTTCCTCTCATCGCGGGCGGACATACACGGCACAGCATAGCGGCGGCAAAATACAGCTGCCGTCGCATATCGGCAAACGGTATCCACGGTTGTTGACGAACGGTCAAGTTGTTCAAACGTTAGTCGACCAGTTCGCTCAAAGGATGTAGCAAAAGGGGCTCCCATCCAATCGGATAGGAGCCCCTTTTGCGTTATTTGATTTGCCGAGAATCGGGCTAGTTGGCCATAACGCCTTCGGTCCAAGCCTCAACGTCCTCAATGCGCAGGACGTTGGCGACCTCGGCCACGCAGTCGACGCTGGCAAGCTCGGCGGCGGCAGCCTGGACGTCCTTCTCGAGCGCGCGGTGCGTCAGGAAGATGACCGAGCAGGCATCGCTGACGCCCGACTTGCCGTCCTCGACCTGGTTGATGAGCGAGATCGAGATGTTGTGCTTGGCAAAGATGTCGACCGTCTCGGACAGGGCGCCCACGCGGTCGGCGACCTTCAGGCGCACATAGTACTTGGTCTGGAGCTCGTCCATGGGCTTAAAGGCGAGGTTGTGACCATAGGGCTCAATCTCGGGCAGCGGAGCCACGCCGCGGCTGATCTGCTCAGAGAGCGACAGGATATCGCCCACGACGGCGCTTGCGGTGGGGAAGGAGCCTGCGCCGGCACCGTAGAACATGGTCTCGCCCACGGCGTCGCCTACCACATAGACGGCGTTCATGGCGCCGTTGACCTTGGCAAGCATATGGTCTGCCGGGATGAGCGTGGGGTGCACGCGAACGTCGACGCCGGCGTCGGTGTTGCGTGCGATGCCCAGCAGCTTAATGGTGTAGCCGAGCTCGCGGGCCTGGGCGATGTCCTCGGCGCCGATGGTGCGGATGCCCTGCTGGTACACATCGTCGGTGGTAACGCGGGTGCCAAAGCCGATGGAGGCGAGGATGGCTGTCTTGCTGGCGGCATCGAAGCCGTCGACGTCGGCGGACGGGTCCGCCTCGGCATAGCCCTTGGCCTGCGCGTCGGCAAGCACGTCGGCGTAATCGGCGCCCTCGGCGTCCATGCGCGACAGGATATAGTTGGTGGTACCGTTGAGGATGCCGGCGATGGTCAGGATCTTGTTGCCCACCAGGTCGTGCTCAAGCGTGCTCACGATGGGGATGCCACCGCCGCAGCTGGCCTCGCACTTAATCTGCACGCCGCACGCGCGCGCCTTCTCGGCGAGCGTCTCAACATGACGGCCCAGCAGGGCCTTGTTGGCAGAGACGACGTGCTTGCCGTTCTCGAAGGCGGTGGTGAAGATTTCGGTCGCGGGGTGCTCGCCGCCGATCAGCTCGACGACGATGTCGACGGCGGGGTCGGTGACGACGTCGTGCCAGTCACTCGTAAAGGCCTCGCGCTCAATGCCTGCCGCCTCGGCCTGCTCCCAAGCAAGCGCGCAGGCGCGGGTCAGCTTAAGGTCGATGCCGTAGGCTGCCAGCTTTGGAATAAAACAGGGATTGACGGTGACCA
>CABQNA010000306.1 GCA_902465425.1 uncultured Collinsella sp. | reverse complement strand
TCTCAAAACAAGGCAGGCACCCCGGCCCCGCCGGCAAATAGCGGACACTCCGCATGTAATCTATGCAAACAAACAAGTACGCTTAGCTACATTCGGTAAGATCGAGCACGCTGCCCTTCACGATAAGCGCCGGCTCCAGAACGACTTCTTCGGCACGTCTACCGCCCCTACCGGCAAGGCGCTTGGACATGCAGCCAAAAGCATGCTCCGCGAGGATACCAGGATCCTGCTCAATGGCGGTCAGCGCCGGCTCAAAGAGAACGTCGGCCGCCGAGTTGTCATAGCTCACCACCGAGATATCGCCCGGGATGCTCTTCCCCATCTCGTGCAAGCGCTTGAGCAGACCGAGGGCGATGTTATCCGAACTTGCGAACACAGCGGTGGCATCAGTTGCGAGCACCGCCTCCGAGGCCTCGTAGGCACTCGGAATGTAGTACTCGCTCTCAAACTCCAAACGTGCGTCGATAGGCAGGCCAACCTCGCGCAGCGCGCGCTCATAGCCGGCAAGTCGCTTACGCCCCGTATTGGAACGGCGCGCGTTAACCAAGCAGGCAATGCGACGGTGGCCCTGCTCGATCAGATAGCGAGTGGCCATGTAGCCACCCATCTCGTGGTCGAACATCACCTTGTCGCACTCGAGCCCCTCAATGGCGCGGTCGACCATCACGGCAGGGATAGGCAGATGGCTGACTTCTTCGCGCAGGGCGCGGTCGTCGGAGAACTCGTCGCCCACAACCAGGAAGACGCCATCAACGCCGCGCGTTACCAGCTGGCGCAGCAGCTCCAGATCGTCATCGGCGCTTCCACCCGAGCTGGTAATGAAGAGCGCATAGCCGTCCTCGCGGCAGCGCTTTTCCAGGCTACCGGCGAGCGAGGCAAAAAAGCGGCTCTCGATGTTAGGGACGATAAGGCCCAGCGTGCGCGACTCGCGCATGACCAGACTACGCGCAATCTGGTTGGGGACATAGTGGTTGCGCGCCGCGACCTCCTTGATGAGCTTGCGGTTTTCTTCCGAGATGCGACAGGGCCGGTTATTGAGCACAAGCGAGACCGACGAGGGGGAAAGCCCCACCTCCTGGGCGATCTGCTTGAGGGTGACTTTGTTGGCCATCTCGCTCCTTCCAGGTTTACGCGCAATCTCTTGAAAGTATAGCGACCGCCCCTCTACCTCGGTGATAAACACTTTACCAATCCGGTAGACGGCTGTTTTATCGCCGCCAGCGCACCAAATCCGTCCGGGTGGGGTATATTGCAATCGATTGATGACAACGACCACCAAAAGGCGGATATTTGTATGCACGAGAACGACTTTTTTAACGAGGACCTGCTGTGCGCGCTTGCTGGCGTTGCCGGCGAGGACAACGTACTGATGAGCGAGCCCATGCGCGAGCACACCACGTTTAAGATCGGCGGCCCGGCCGACGTCTTTGTCACGCCCGATACCGAGCAGGGCCTCGTCGCCACGCTCGATACCTGCTATCGCTGCGATCTGCCCCTCACCATCGTGGGCAACGGCTCCGACCTACTCGTCAGCGACAAGGGCATCCGCGGCGTCGTCGTGGCGCTGGGCGAAGGCCTCTCCGACATTACGATCGACGGCACG
>CABQNA010000305.1 GCA_902465425.1 uncultured Collinsella sp. | reverse complement strand
ACGACCTCAACCTGACCCTCTATCCCGGCGAGCTCGTGGGCATCGTCGGCCAAAACGGCGCCGGCAAGACCACGCTCACCAAGCTGCTCACAGGCCTGCTTAAGCCCGCCTCGGGCAGCGTACGCGTCACGGGACTGGATACCGCAGCCGTTCCCACGAGCCGCATCGCCCGCGAAGTCGCAACCCTCTTCCAAAACCCCGACCGCCAGATCTGCAAGGACACCGTGCTCGACGAGGTCGCCTTTGGCCTGGAGCTTGCCGGCATCGACCGTGCCGAGGCGCTGCGTCGCGCCCAGCTCGTCATCGACCGCTTTGGCTTGCCGGCCGACGAGGCGCCCTTCTCGCTCTCACGTGGTCAGCGCCAGATGGTGGCACTCGCCTCCGTCGTGGTCGTAGAGCCCAAAATCGTGGTGCTCGACGAGCCCACGAGCGGCCTTGACTACCGCGAGTGCATGACCGTCATGGAAACCGTGCGCACCATGGCCGAGCGCGGCTGCGCTGTAATCATGGTCTGCCACGACATGGAAGTCGTCTCCGACTTTGCCGAGCGCATCGTAGTCATGGCCGACGGCCGCATCCTCGAGCGCGGCTGCACGCACGAGCTGTTCTCGAACATAGAGCTCATGCAGCGAGCCTATGTTGAGCCACCCCAGGTCATAGAGCTTTCTCGTCGCCTGGCATCCTCCGTCTCTCCCGCCTTTGCACAGGTGAGCGAGGTCACCGATATCGTTCGCATTACCGAGGAGATGGTCCACCGTGGTTAACGTCATCGACTATATGCCGGGCGATACACTGCTGCACCGCTTGAACCCGGTCGTCAAACTGGGCCTTGCCGCAGCCATCATCATCGGCATCTTCTTGTCTGACACCTACGTGGCACTGTTGGGCTTTTTGGCGCTCACCCTTGCACTGGGCGCCTACGCCGGCGTCGCCGACCGTCTGCTCTCGCTACTCAAGCTGCTGATTCCGCTCGCGCTTATCATGCTGGTACTTCAGCTGGCTTTTATGCGCGATGGCAACATCGTGTGGGGCTTTATCACCGACACGGGCCTCATTACCGGATCGAAGGCCTGCCTACGCCTGTTGGGTGTGGCGCTGCCACTCATCCTCATGCTTATGGTAACCAAGCTCAACGACCTCGCCAACGCCTGCGTCGAGGTGCTGCACGTGCCATATCGCTATGCCTTCACCTTTACCACGGCGCTGCGCTTTGTGCCGGTATTTGGCCAGGAAATGAACGCCATCATGGAGGCACAGACTGCACGCGGCGTCGAATACGACACTAAGAATCCCGTCAAGAAACTCAAGCTCATGCTGCCGCTGTGCGTGCCACTGCTTATCTCGAGCGTGGGCAAGACCGATGCCACCGCGCTTGCCGCCGAGCAGCGCGGCTTCTACCTGCGCACGCGTGCGAGTTCGTATAAGCGCTACCCCATCAAAGGCCTGGATATCGCCGTACTTATCGTCAGCATCGCCCTTATCGCCATCGGTTTCCTGTTCTAGCAATCGCTGACAGCAACCGGCAAACGCAAAAGGCCTCGGCTCGCATCAAACGAGCCGAGGCCTTACTGTTTTCCCAGATAAAACCTACCAAAATAAACCTGTCCC
>CABQNA010000304.1 GCA_902465425.1 uncultured Collinsella sp. | reverse complement strand
TCGGCCGGCAAAGCCCCTTGGCTTCAGAGGGCGTTCAATCTCTCCAAGCAGGGTTATTCTGGCCTCAAGCGCTCCGCCCTTGCATGCACCCTGAGCGACCTGGCCCTCATGATTCCCTTCGTCTGCACGGTCGCCGCGTTCGCGGCCCTTGTGGGGACCCTTGCGGGCGAGCCCTTCGACGCGAGCGCGCTCTGGGCGATCTTTGCCGTTGGGATCGCGGGGGCGGTCGTGGTCTTTTTCGCCTCGAGGAACGACTACAAGAAAACCTACGTGGCCGCCTACACCGAGTCCGAGGGCATCCGCCTGCGCCTCGCCGACCACCTGAGGAAGCTGCCCATGAGCTTCTTCAACCGCCGGGACACGACCGACGTTGCCGACCGCATCATGGGGGACGTGACGGCGCAGGAGTCCATGCTCTCCTCGACGCTCCCGCAGCTCATCGCCGGAATCGTGTCGACTGTGGTCATCTGCGTGATGCTCGCCTTCTTCGACTGGAGGCTCGCCTGCTGCGTTATGGTCACGCTTCCGCTTTCGGCGGGGGTCATCGCCTTGAGCCGACGCCATCAGTCGCGCCTTTTCGAAAGGCAGAACCGCGTCCGCCTGGATGCGCTGGCGCGCGTGCAGGACTACCTCGAAGGCATCAAGGACATAAGGGCCTGCAGGGCGGTGGGCAAGGACTCCGCCGCCATGGAGCAGGCGATGCTCGAGCTCAAGAGGGTGACGATGCGGGTCGAGCTCGCCGTCGACGTCTCCGTCTCCCTTGCAAGCGCCATCCTCCGCTCGGGAGTCGGTTTGACCGCCTGCGTCGGGGCGGTGCTTCTCGCCTCCGGCGGCGTCGACTTCATGGTTCTGCTCATGTTCTTGCCCATCCTCGCCCTCGTCTCGCAGCTGCCCAACCTTCTCAACCTCTCGACCAAGACGGCCCGGATCAAGGCGGTCATGGACGAGCCCGAAGCGAGGGGGTCCGCCTCGGCGGATGTGCCCGGCCACGACCTGTCCTTCCAGGGCGTCCGGTTCGGGTACGGCGACGAGGAGGTCCTTCACGGCGTCAGCTTCGACGCGCAGGAAGGAAGAGTCACCGCGCTCGTCGGGCCGAGCGGCTCGGGCAAGTCGACCTGCGCCCAGCTGGCGGCGAAATTCTGGGAGCCGGACAGCGGCAGGATCCTCTGCTCGGGCAAGGACATCGCCGGGTTCTCCGAGGAATCGTGGCTCGCGCACGTCTCCATAGTCTTCCAGGACGTGATCCTTTTCGACGACACGGTTGCGAACAATATTCGCATCGGCCGCGAAGGCGCCTCCGACGAAGAGGTGGCCGAGGCTGCAAGGGCGGCGCACTGCCTGGAGTTCATCGAGAGGCTTCCCCAGGGGTTCGACACGGTGCTGGGCGAGAACGGCGCCTCCCTCTCGGGCGGGGAGCGCCAGCGCCTCTCCATTGCGAGGGCTCTCCTGAAAGACGCGCCCGTGGTGCTCCTCGACGAGGCGACCGCCTCGCTCGACCCCGAGAACGAGACGCTTATCCAGAGAGCGGTCGGAACCCTGTGCGCAGGCAAAACGGTAATCGTCATCGCCCATCGACTGAGGACCGTCGCCAATGCGGACAAGATCGTCGTCCT
>CABQNA010000303.1 GCA_902465425.1 uncultured Collinsella sp. | reverse complement strand
CGTAATCGGAAAACCATGCAGGCTGCGGCAGATGGGGCGCCGCATCGGCGTCCGCCGGTGAAAACCCAAACGATCCGCCCTGCGCGGGATCGTCCGCCGCCACCCACGGCAGGGGCACACGACAGCCGTCGCGCCCCTTCTCGCGCTTCGGCCCGTGCGTATTGGTCGCACTGGGATCTTCGAGTGCAGCCCACGGAATGTCAGCCACCTCAAAAAGACCGAGCTCCTCACCCTGATACACGTATGCCGAGCCCGGAAGCGCCAGTTCAAGCAAAAGGGCCGCCCGCGCGCGGCGCTCGCCGAGTTCACGGTCCTCGTAATAAGACGACCCGTCGCGTAAGAGCCAGTCGAGCGCAATCTGGTGGTAGCGCGTCGCCTTGATCTGCGGCAGGGCATAGCGCGTCGCCACGCGCGGCACGTCGTGGTTGGAGAGTACCCAGGTCGAGGCGGAATCGGATTCGATGGCTGCCTTCAAGCCCTCCTCAATTGCAGCGTGCATGTCATCATAGGTCCAAGTGGCCTTGGCGAACTCAAAGTTGAATGTCTGGCCAAGCTCGTTGGGACGCGCGTAGAGATACTGGCGCTCGGGCAGCACCCACGCCTCGGCAACGGCGCTGCGCGGCGGATTATAGCGGTCGAACACGCGGCGCCACTCGCGATAGATCTCGTGGACCTCGTTGCGGTCCCACATGTCATCGCCCTCGGCGAGATGCCACCGGTCGAGGTCATCGCGGTCGAGTTCCTTGGCAAGACCGTGCGCCACATCAATGCGAAAGCCATCGACGCCTCGATCGCTCCAAAATGTCAGGACGTCGCAAAAGAACGTGTGAACCTCGGGGCATGACCAGTCAAAGTCCGGCTGCTCGGGCGTAAACATGTGCAGATACCACTGACCGTCCGCAACACGCGTCCAGGCGGGGCCGCCAAAGTTGGCATTCCAATTGGTGGGAGGCAGCTCGCCATGTTCGCCGCGACCATCGCGAAAGATATAACGGGCGCGCTCGGGCGATCCGGGGCCGGCGGCAAGAGCGGCTTTGAACCAGGGGTGCTGGTTGGATGAATGGTTAGGCACGATGTCGACGATGACCTTGATGCCGCGCGCGTGAGCCGCAGCGATCATGTCATCGAAGTCGTCAAGCGAGCCGAGACGTGGGTCGACATCGCAGTAGTCCGCCACATCATAGCCACCATCAACAAGAGGCGATGGGTAAAACGGGCTCAGCCAGATGGCCTCGATACCCAGCTGTTCAAGATAGTCCATCTGCTGGGTAATGCCCGCGATATCGCCCAGACCCGAACCAGTCGAATCCTTAAACGAGCGCGGGTAGATCTGATAGATCGCGGCGTCGGACATCCATGAGCGCGAAGAAGACTTTTCTGTAGCCATGGGGCGTATCTCCCTTGCAACGAGGTTATACGAGATGCCCACGATGATACGCCCAAAGCGAACATTCACGGCAAACAACGCCACAGCCACGACCCAAAACGCTCGCTCCCTCCCGGGTTCGAGCCCAGGCGATGGGTACGAAAAAGCCCGGCTACCGTAGTAGTCGGGCTGCTGCGTTTGGAGCGGACAACGGGGCTCGAACCCGCGACCCCAACCTTGGCAAGGTTGTGCTC
>CABQNA010000302.1 GCA_902465425.1 uncultured Collinsella sp. | reverse complement strand
ATCGAATATTTCGATGCGGGCGCCCTGGATATTCTACGTCGCCAGCGCGAGCAGTCGACAGCGTTTGCCTCGCTGCCGGCGCTCGACAAAGAGGCCAAGGTCTGTGTCTACGTGGAGCTCGACTGCGATGACGAGGCCCAGGCGACCGAGGAACTGTACCACCTGGGATGGGTGCTCGAGTTTGCGGGTGGCCGCGACGATGCGACATGGGTCGCGCGCACCGAGGTTGATCGCGAGTGCCAGCGGTTCTTCCGCCATGCGGTCCCCGAGAGCGTCAATATGCTTATCGACGAGCGCCGCCGCACGGATCCCACCATCACCAAACTGGGTTCGGACATGTCGGTGCCCAATGCACGCCTTGCCGATGTCGTGGCCCTCTATCGCCGCACACTGGCCGAAAGCGGGCTTGAATCTGCTGCCTGGGGGCACATCGGTAACAACCATCTGCATGTGAACATTCTGCCGCGCGATGCGCAGGACTACCGTCGCGGTGGCGAGCTGTTTGCCCAGTGGGCTGCGGAGGTAACGGCTATGGGCGGTGCCGTTTCTGCCGAGCACGGCGTCGGCAAGATCAAGGCGGGCTTCTTAGAGACGATGTGCGGTCACGAGGCCATGGTCGAGTCGGCGCGGCTTAAACTCCAGCTCGATCCCGACGGGCAGCTGGGTCGCGGCAACCTGTTTTCGGAGAAGCTCTTGGATGAGCTCGTCCAGAAAGGGGGCGCGTGAAGATGAGCGATTTCCATATGGTGGTGTGCGTCAAGGCGGTGCCGGGCAGCACCGAGGTCAAGATGGACCCCAAGACCAATACCATCGTGCGCGATGGCAAGCAGGCGGTCATTAATCCCTTTGACGCGAGTGCTTTGGAATGCGCGCTGGCGCTGAAGGACGAGTTTATCGGCTTTGGCATGGATGTGCGCGTGACGGTGGTGTCGATGGGCATCCCCGCGACCGAATCGCTGCTGCGCGACTGTATCGCCCGCGGTGCCGACGACGCGCTGCTGCTGACCGACCGAGCCTTTGCGGGCGCCGATACCCTAGCCACCACCTATGCCCTCAAGTGCGGCATCGAGGCGCTCGACGAGGACTTCGACCTGCTCATCTGCGGCAAGATGGCGGTGGATGGCGATACGGCCCAGATTGGTCCCGAGCTTGCCGGTGCCTTTGAGATTCCCTGTGTGACCGACGTGAGCTGCGTGCAGAGCGCGGGCTTTACGAACTGTGGCTCGCTGGCGCTCGTTCACGGATGCGATGCCGGCGAGGAGACGGTGTGTCTTGAGATGCCGTGCGCGATGACGGCTGCCAAGGAGATTGGCCAGTTGCGTATGCCGAGTATTGCCGGTATTCGCGCGGCGGAGGAGGCGGACGTGCGCGTGGTCAGTGCCGCCGACGTGAACGCCGACCCCGCGCGTTGCGGTCTTGCCGGGTCGCCGACACAGGTCGTGCGCTCGTTTGTGCCCGACCGTGACCAAACGTGCGAGGCCGTTGAGGGGACGGCGTCCGAGCAGGCGGTAGAACTTGCCAAGATTATCGAGGGGATGGCATAGATGAGCGGACTGATTATCGATAGCGAAGCCTGTATCGGCTGCGGTCGCTGCGTTCGCGCCTGTGCCTCGGGCGGCATCGTAGTGGAAGGCGAGCG
>CABQNA010000301.1 GCA_902465425.1 uncultured Collinsella sp. | reverse complement strand
AGCCAGTCGATGCATCTTGCCGCACCAACGCGGGCTTTTCCGCAGGCCTCGTCTGCATTGGCCTCAACATCACCCTGTGCCTGGCCAAGGGCATCGCGGGCCTGCTCGCCGGCTCCGTCTCCCTCATCGCCGACGCTTTCAACAACCTCTCCGATGCCTCGAGCAACATCGTGAGCCTGCTCGGGTTCCGCCTTGCCAGCCGCCCGGCAGACGAAGGCCACCCCTATGGCCACGGTCGCTATGAGTACCTCGCCGGCCTGTTCGTCGCCGTCCTGGTTTGCGCCGTCGGCATCAATCTGATCCTCGAGTCGGTCACTAAGATCATCAAGCCTTCCCCCACTGCATATTCGGTGCTCTCCTTAGCCGCCCTCGTCTTGTCCATGCTCGTTAAGCTCTGGATGGCAGCGTTCAACCGCACGCTGGGCGATCGCATCGACTCGGAGACGCTCATCGCCACGGCACAGGACTCCAAAAACGACGTCATCACCTCGGGCTCGGTCTTGGTGGCGGCGCTTATTTCGCAGACGACCGGCTTTGACCTCGATGGCTGGGCAGGCCTGGGTGTGGGCATCTTCATCTGCATCAGCGGCATGGGCCTAGTGCGCGACGCCATCAGCCCGTTGCTGGGGCAAGCGCCCGACCCCAAGCTCGTCCAGGCAATCCGCGACAAGATCATGTCCTATCCACAGGTCTTGGGCACACACGACCTGATGGTGCACGACTACGGCCCCGGTCGTCAGTTTGCCAGCGCCCACGTGGAGATGCCTGGCGAGGGCGACGCATTTGAGCACCACGAAATTCTGGACACCATCGAGCACGACATCAAGCGCCAAATGGGCATCGATATCACGCTGCACTGCGACCCCATCGCGACAACCGGCGACGACCTGCGCGGCTGGGTCAAGCGCGGCGTCATGCAGATCGATCCCGCGCTCTCCATCCACGACCTGCACGAGCACGACGGGTTCGTTTCGTTTGACCTTGTGCGTCCCGACGGCTTTGACATATCCGACGAGGAGCTGCTGGAGCTCGTCACGCGCATCGTGCACGAGCGCCGGCCCGACGTCTCATGCGTCGTCACGTTTGATTCGGGCTTTAGCTCGCCCGAGCGTCCGGCCGAGCAGCTGTAGCCCCGCTCCGCTCGTCCGCTAGTTTCCCTGCGCGCCCGAGATGCCGTTTTGCAGGGCGTTCCAGGCATCCGTCGCCATGCCGCCCAAGTTCTGCGCGGTATCGCCCAGATTTTGTGCCGTGTCGCCCAGCTCTTGCGCCTTGTCTCCCAACTCCTGTGCCTTGTTGCTCAAGTCCTCCAGCGTATTGGAACTCGAACTGTCGGTACCGCTTTGGCCGTCGGACGAGTTGCCCGAGCTGTTCTTGTGCGTGAGTTGAATTTCGAGGTTGCCGTTGTCGTTATAGTAGGCAGAAGTAACGACCCAGTTGGCATCGACAACGGGCGTTGAGCCATCATCAGTCAGGACCACGGCATTCGAAAGATCGGCGCCGCGCGACTTGAGGATCTTCTTGGCGTTGGACCAGTACTGCCCCGGGATATCGCTCAGATCGACGGCGCTAGACGAGGCGGACTCAGTTTGCTCGGCAGTGGTATCGGCCGTTGAACTCCCTCGCTTGTTGAGCATGCCCGACACGATGGCAAACACAACCGAC
>CABQNA010000300.1 GCA_902465425.1 uncultured Collinsella sp. | reverse complement strand
GCGTCGGCCACCTGGAGGGCACGAGCCTGCCGGTGGGCGGCACCTCGACGCATTGCGTGCTCACCGCGCACTCGGGCATGCGCAACCTGAGCATGTTCGACGACATCCACTCGCTGGAGCCCGGCGACCTGGTGTTGCTGCACACCATGAACAAGACGCTCGCCTACAAGATGGTGGACTCCGAGGTGGTACTGCCCGAGGAGATGGAGTCACTGACCATCGAGCCCGGCGCCGACAAGGTGACGCTTGTCACCTGCACGCCCTACGGCGTGAACGACCATCGCCTGCTGGTGCATTGCGTGCGCACCAAGTACAACAAGAAGGACGTCGACAAGCAAAAGTCGCTGGCCGGCCGCCACTGGGGCAAGCGCGAGTTTGCCGTGCTTATCGTGGTCGTGGCCATTGTGCTGTTGCTGCTGGACATCGTGATCCACGCGGTCCGCAAGCGCCGCAAGGCCAAGGCCTCGGCATAAGACATCGTTCAGAACCACCGCAATGGGGACAGGCACCTTTGTGGTGGTCAGGGCTTCCAAACCATCACAACATTCGATGAAAAATTCGATTTTGACGAAAAGTGTCGAATGTTGTGATGGTTTTCGTTGTGGGCGGGAAGGTTTTCGCTATGGACGGTGCGGTTTCGCTGCAGAACCGCCAGCCCGCCGCCTGCCAGCCCGCCGCCCTCGTTACGTTTTCGCTGCATTTGGGTAAAGCACCTGCTCCAAGCGGCGTTGCCTTGTATACTAGAGCGGTTTAACTGTTATGCGGAAGGGAGCGCCTATGGCACTCAGCGAGAAAGACGTGCGCGGCATCGCCGAGTACGCAAAGATCGCACTGACCGATGACGAGCTCACCCAGATGACGTCTTACATGAACGACGCCGTCCAGATGCTCGAGCCCGTCTTGCAATATGACTTGCCCGACGTGGAGCCCACGTTCCATCCCATCGGAAGCCTGTCCAACGTGATGGGCGACGACCTGCGCGAGCCCGAGCGCGACCTGCCGCTCGACGTCGCGCTCGAAAACGCCGGCAGCGCGCGCGACCGCTACTTCCGCGTGCCGTCCATTTTGGGAGAGGGGGAGAGCGAGTAATGGCGCTAAGCTTCGATTCCCTTACCGCCGCCCAGATCGCCGCGGGCGTTGCCGCCGGCGACTTTACCGCTACCGAGGTGGCCCAGGCCTCCCTTGCCGCCATCGAGGCGCGCGAGGGCGGGGTCCAGGCATTCCTGCAGGTGGCGCCCGAGCTTGCGCTCGAGGCCGCTGCGCGCGTGGATGCCGACCGTGCCGCAGGCAAGACATTGCCTCCGCTCGCGGGCGTACCGCTGGCCATCAAGGACAACATGAATCTCGTGGGCACGCGCACCACCTGCGCTTCCCGCATGCTCGGGGACTACCAGAGCGTCTACACCGCCACCTGCGTCCAGCGCATGCTCGATGCCGGCTGCCTGCCCATGGGCAAGGCCAACATGGACGAGTTTGCCTTTGGCAGCTCCACCGAGAGCTCGGCGTTCCACCGCACCAACAACCCCTGGGATACCGAGCGCGTGCCCGGCGGCTCCTCGGGCGGCTCCGCTGCCGCCGTCGCCGCGGGCGAAGTCGCGCTCTCGCTGGGCTCGGACACCGGCGGCTCCATTCGCCAGCCGGCGTCGCTGTGCGGCGTGGTGGGCTTTAAGCCCACGTATGGCGCCGTGAGCCGT
>CABQNA010000299.1 GCA_902465425.1 uncultured Collinsella sp. | reverse complement strand
GCGTTGAGCAGCGGAATCACGCGCTTGGGGGCGTAATCGCGCGGCAGGTCGTTGCGCGGGCCGTGGTAGAGCAGGTCGCCCAGCAGCACGATGCGGTCGGGCTGCTCGGATTCGATGGCAGTGCACAGGCGCTCGGCCCAGTATGCCGAGCCGTGGATGTCGGAAGCGATGAGGTATTTCATGGGGAGTCCTTTCGGAGTGGGGTTGATGGGAGCTGAATACGGGGTCCGGCGGATGTGGAGCCCATCTACCGTGTTACTCGAATCGCAGCGCCGCGCTCTGAGCCGCCTGCATCACGCGTTGGAGCGGCACGTCATGTTCGCGGGCAAGACGGGCGCAATCCTCGTACTCGGGAGCCGCGCGCTCGCTGCCGTCGGGCAGGGTCGCCACCTTAACGGACACCTCGCCCCAAGGCGTTGTCACCTGCTCGAATCGGCGCGGCAGGCAAACGCGTTCCATCACCTGGCGGCGAACGGCGTTGGTCGTGGTCTCCAAAAAGATAATCGTCTGTAGACGCTCGATATCCTCGTGCGAGCAGATCACCTGCAACTGCCATCCGGGGCGACCCTTTTTGCAGTAAAGCGGCAGCCAATGCACCTCGCGGGCGCCGGCCTCGCGCAGGCGGTCGGCGGCGTAGGCGAGCACCTCGGGCGACGCGTCGTCGATGTCGCACTCCAGCTTGACGATAGTTTCGGGCGCATCGGTCTCGCGAGACAGCGGGGATGTGCTATCGCATGGCATACGGTCCGGCTCCTTTCCGCATGGGCTCGTTTTATTCACCCAAACGCTAGCACATCGCGGGCTGCGCGAGTGTGACGGCACGTGATGAGCGCGATTTTCCTTGTCGGCAAGAAACCGACACTCCACCGCCTCAGCCAAACATGTACATCAGCCTCCAAACACGTCATTTTTTGCAGCTTTTGGAGGCTGATGTACACGTTTTAAGGCAGGGTCGATGTCGTGTGGCAGCCCTTGCGCGCCATCTGCCCTTTCCAGTCGGTTTCGACTTGCGGCGTTCCCGGCGCGCCAGGGGTCGCGCCATTACAATGGAGCGGATTCGCTTGACGCAAAGGAGCCGCCATGTCTGCTTGCCCGCTGATCGATTGCCATACTCATACCTCGTTTTCGGACGGCCATGCCTCGTTTGAGAACAACGTCCGCGCTGCTGCCGCCGCCGGCTGCCGCGTCATGGTCTCGACCGATCACCTCACCCTGCCCGCCAGCATGGACGCCAACTGCGAAGTGCAGGTTGTCGAGGGCGACCTGACGGCGCATCGCCTGGCATTTGAGGACGCCCGCAAGCTCGCCGCGCAGATCACGCCTGAGCTCGAGCTTATCTATGGCTTTGAATGCGATTGGTACGAGGGCTGCGAGCCTTTGGTTGAGCGCTGGTCCGCGGGTGCCATAGTGCGCTTGGGCAGCGTGCATTGGATTGGCAACCCAGGCGATATCATGGCCGGCGCCGCGGGCACGGCGGGAACGGAAAACGTCGCTCGTCCCGATACGCCCGATTCGCGCTGCGGTTGGATCGACGACGACACCAACCTGCACGTTTGGGAAAACCTTGGCGTGCTCGGCGTGTGGGAGCGCTATGTCGACGACTGGTGCCGTGCTTGCGAAAGCTCACTCAACTTTGATGTGATGGCCCACCCCGACCTGGTCATGCGCTTTTCGAAGGAAGGCTTTGCGCCCGACTTTGACC
>CABQNA010000298.1 GCA_902465425.1 uncultured Collinsella sp. | reverse complement strand
ATACGGCGAGCACATCCGGCATGCTGTCCGTTGTGCGCCTGCGCATCAGCAACGACGGAGTTCGCGTGGTATCGCACACGTCATGGCGCAGCATCTCGCGCGGCCGCCTTCAGGAGGATGGCCACCATTGTCTGCAGTGCCCACGCATCACGGTGGGCAAGGCGCTGGTCGACGGACGTCTGTCGGGCGCTTACCTCCACCGCCGCGGGACCACCGCAGAAAAGGCGCTCGGCAGCGAGGCTGAGGTTGCGCTGGAGTGCTTTACCCTATGGTCGGACGTTTCGGGCGACAGCCTGACGTTCCGCCAAGTTCTCCGCTTTCCGCAAGCACCGTCGAGTATCGAGCTGGGTGAGCCCGAGAATATCAACGGCAAAATGGTGGTGCCCGTTGCATACGAGACCGCAGACGGTTGCGGCTGCGCATCGTACGCCGTGATCGGCCAGTCCATTGCGGGCTGGGGCGTTATGTCGCCAGATGCCACAGTACCCCACGCGGTGCCGTGGCCGCAGCACACGGGCTTTTTGGCAACTGTCAACGAGCAGCTGCAGCATGTTACGTGGACGCGAGGCGCATCGGCATTTGCAACGCAGCCCGTGGGCGCCGCAGGCTGTGGCCCGGCATCGTTTAGCGTAAGCAACAACGGCAGGTGCGTGCTCTATGTAGAGAACACCGATGGCAAGGTGGGACAAACCTACGACGAAGAAGGCAACCCAGTAGCAGTGATGGGCAAGCACTTCCGCATCTTCGCCAGCACCTTGGCAGGCGATCTGTTCACAGAGCCGTTCGTGATGTGCGAGCTGGACCATCCCGTCGATCAGATAACGACATTTTTGACGTCGGGAGGCATGCTCTCCGCGCTCGCCACGCACATTGTGAGCGCGGAAAAGAGCGAGGCAGAGCTGCACGGCATCGAAGTGCCCTTGGTGGCGTGTGCCACTCCGACGGGCGCGGTCGCTACCTCGGGCGCGGTGGTGCCCGGAGCGGCAGGCGAATCCTTCATGGTCACGGTGCGAAACGACGGCAACACCTTGCTGACCGCCGGAACGATCGATCTGTACCGAGAGGGCTCCAGCCAGCCGTTCTCCAGCGTATCCATCGGATTCGGAGTGAGCGCACGTATGGCTTCGATCTACGATCCAGAGCTTGCCGAGGACGCTTCGGACAACGATATGGCACGCGTGAAATATGCACTCGAGACGCTGGGCGCACGTTTTGCAACGCACCCGCTGGTAGCCGACAACGGCAACGCCGTGCTGGCACCGGGTTGCACGGCACAGTTCCGCATGAGCTTTGCCATCCCCGAGAGTTGGAGCGACGATGTGGGCAAACGCGTAACGCTGTATGCGAAGGCGCGTAATCTGGTGGCGCTCGATCCCGTAACGCTCGAGGAAATTCGACCAGGCGCAAACTCGGCGCTGGGTGCCGTACTGCACGAGCTTCATGTGCCCGACGCGGCATGCGAGCGCTCGGAAGTTCAGATCGGCGTATGCGACAGCGCGGATACGACAGGACTTCACGACGCCCCGATGACAGCAGACGGCGATGGTGGCTCGAGTGGCGGCGGTACTGACGAGGGCGGCGGCGCGGGCGGAAGCAGCTCCGGCAGTGGCAAGGACCACGGCAATAACAAGCGCTCCGGAAAAGCGGGCGCGCTTGCGGGCACGGGCGATGTCAACGCTCCCCTTACGGCAGCCGCTGCAGCACTCGCCGCGGC
>CABQNA010000297.1 GCA_902465425.1 uncultured Collinsella sp. | reverse complement strand
GTCGTCGAGCACGGCCTGAATGTTGATGCCCTGCTTGGCCGAGATCTCCGGCGCGTCCATGGCCGGGATGCCGATGATGTCCTCGATCTCGGTCTTGGTGCGCTGGGGGTCGGCGGCCGGCAGGTCGATCTTGTTGATGACCGGCAGGATCTCGAGATCGTGCTCGAGCGCCAGGTAGGTGTTGGCGAGCGTCTGCGCCTCCACGCCCTGCGAGGCGTCCACGATCAGCACGGCGCCTTCGCACGCGGCGAGCGAGCGGCTGACCTCGTAGTTGAAGTCCACGTGGCCCGGCGTGTCGATGAGGTTGAGCGTGTAGGTCTTGCCGCCGCGGTGATACGTCAGGCCGACGGCGCGCGCCTTGATCGTGATGCCGCGCTCGCGCTCGAGGTCCATGTTGTCGAGCAGCTGCGGCTCCATCTCGCGCGCCTCCACGGCGCCGCACAGCTCGATGAGCCGGTCGGACAACGTGGACTTGCCGTGGTCGATGTGTGCGATGATCGAAAAATTGCGGATGTCTTCTTGTGGGATCATAGGGCAATCTCCTCCAGTGCGGCCTCGGCGCGGTCGGCGGCGGTGCGCACGT
This sequence comes from uncultured Collinsella sp., assembly GCA_902465425.1. Lineage (GTDB taxonomy): Bacteria > Actinomycetota > Coriobacteriia > Coriobacteriales > Coriobacteriaceae > Collinsella. The sequence goes on along the minus strand of CABQNA010000297.1, from coordinate 1,159 downwards.
CCTGCACGAGCGCGCGCAGTGCCTCGAGCTGTTCGGGCGTGCAGGTCGGGCTCGGCGCACGGCCGAGCAGAAAGTCGGCGCTCACGCCGTAGTAATCGCACGCCCGGCACACGAACGCCAGCCCCGGCTCGCGCGCGCCGTTTTCATAGTGGGACAGCAGCGCCTGGCTGATCTTCAGATCGGCCGCGACCTTGCGCTGGGACAGCCCGCGCGCGTGGCGCAGCTCCGACATGACGGCAGCAAAATTGCGTTCCATGCCGCACCTCCTGTAACATTCATGATAACGGACTGTATTTTACCACGCCCGCGCCCAAACGGCAACAACCTCTTGATAAAATCGCGCGCAAGACTTGAAAAACGTCGAATGGGGTGTTACACTATTTACTTGTAAAACCATGTTCACAGCAAACAGAAAATAGATGAACATATTGGAGGAAAACACCATGTTTGAAAATCTGGTTGAAGTTCTCAAAGCCAATCCGCGCAAGATCGTCTACACCGAGGGCACCGACGCCCGCATCCTCGAGTCCGCTGCCCGCCTGAAGCAGGGCGGCTTCCTGACGCCGATCCTCGTCGGCAACGTCGATGACGTGAAGGCTGCGGCCAAGGCCGGCAGCTTCGACATCGAGGGTCTCGAGATCATCGACCCCGCCAACTACGACAAGATGGACGAGATGGCCCAGTGCATGTTTGACCTGCGCAAGGGCAAGATGACCATGGAAGAAGTCCGCGCCAACCTGCAGAAGGGCAACTACTTCGGCACGATGCTCGTGAAGATGGGCGTGGCCGACGCGCTGCTCGGCGGTGCGACCTACTCCACCGCGGACACCGTCCGTCCGGCGCTGCAGCTCATCAAGACCAAGAAGGGCGCCCACCTCGTGAGCTCCTGCTTCATCATGGTCCGCGGCGACGAGATGCTCGCCATGGGCGACTGCGCCATCAACATCGACTATCAGGACACCGTCGACAAGGCCACCGGCGAGGTCACGTTCTCTGCCGCGCAGAAGCTGGCCGAGGTCGCCATCGAGACCGCCAAGACCGCCAAGACTTTCGGCATCGACCCGAAGGTCGCCATGCTGAGCTTCTCCACCAAGGGCTCCGGCAAGGGCGGCACGGTCGCGCTCAGCCATGACGCCACCGTCATCGCCAAGGAGCTCGC
>CABQNA010000296.1 GCA_902465425.1 uncultured Collinsella sp. | reverse complement strand
GCCTTCTGCCGAGGCCCTCGACCGCTGCCGCCGTGGCACGTATAGCGGTGCCACCTGGACGCGTGTCGAGATGCCCGAGCGCCCGGGGCACGCGGTTCTGCCCACGGTTCGCATTGCCGACCTGCGTCGCGAGTTCTCGCACGGCAGCCGCTCAATGTTCTCAAAACCCTTGATGGAGGGCTTGGAGCGAGTGGTCGAGCGCCGCGAGAAGGCCGTGCTGCTGCATAACCGCCGTGGCTTTGCGCCGTTCCTGATGTGTCGCGAATGCGGCTGCGTGCCCACCTGCAACCACTGCTCCACCGCGCTCACGTACCACGAGCGCACGCACACGCTGCAGTGTCACACCTGCGGTTCGTCTTGGCGCGTGCAGCCGTATCCCGCGCCCACGAGCCGTTGCCCCAAGTGCGGCAGCCGCTACCTGGCAAAAATGGGTATGGGCACTCAGCAGATCGAGGACGCACTGCACCAGATGCTTCCCGAGGACGTCGCCATTATTCGCATGGATGCCGATTCCACGCGCGGCAAGGATGCGCACAAAAAGCTGCTCGAGCAGTTCGATGCCGCCGATTGTGCGGTGCTGCTGGGCACCCAGATGATCGCCAAGGGCCTCGACTTTCCCGAGGTCACGCTCGTGGGCGTGGTCAACGCCGATTTCGCCCTCAAGCTGCCGGACTTCCGCGCAGGAGAGCGCGCCTACGACCTGCTGGAACAGGTGGCGGGCCGTGCCGGCCGCGGCGATCGCCCCGGCGAAGTGATCATCCAAACCTATCTGCCCGAGGACCCGGTTATTCGCGCCGTTGCCGAGCACGACCGGTCGATCTTTACCGACTACGACCTGGACCAGCGCCGCGACGCACTGTATCCTCCGTTCGTTCGCCTGGTCAACATTTTGGTGTGGTCGGCGAATCGTGCTGATGCGCAGGACTACATCGGGCGCATTGCAAAGCTCCTCAAGCGCCGTTGGCATGCTGCCGCGCCCGACTTTTTGCAGGCGGGGAGTGCCGTGCCGCAGGTGCTGGGCCCGGCTTCGTGTGTAATCGAGAGAGCCAAGGACCGTTACCGCTTCCATCTGCTTGTGAAGTCGCCCGTGGGGTACCATGTCTCTGATGATATCGACGCCTGCCTCAAAGAGGTGGGCTCTGTGCGCGGCGTGAGCGTGAGCGTTGACGTCGACGCCTATGATTTGATGTAACAACCCGAAAGGATGGCCATGGAAGCCAACGGAATCGTACTGTCGCCCGACCCTCGTCTGCGCCAGGAGTGCGCCGTCATCGAGGAGATCACCCCGGCGATCGAGACGCTTGCCGAGAAGATGAAGAAGATGATGTTCGAGAACGGCGGCTGCGGCCTGGCTGCCCCGCAGATCGGCGAGCTCATTCAGCTCGTCACCATCGACTGCGACTACAGCGACAAAAACGACTACGACCCGTACGTGCTCATCAATCCCGTGATTGTGGAGCAGAGCGACCATCTGGTGCCGTTTAGCGAGGGCTGCCTTTCCATTCCTGGTATTAGCTGCGAGATCGAGCGTCCCGACCATGTCGTCGTCGAGGCGTACGACCTGGATGCCAACCTGATTCGCTATGAGGCCACGGGCGATCTGTTCTGCGTGTGCCTGCAGCACGAGATCGACCACCTACACGGCAACACCATGTTCGAGCGACTGAAGCCTATGCAGAGGCTCAAGGCTGTCAAGGAGTACCAGGACGCCCTGGCCCGCGGCGCTCGACCGGGCGAGACGGAGTAGGTTTGTCCG
>CABQNA010000295.1 GCA_902465425.1 uncultured Collinsella sp. | reverse complement strand
CTAGTGTTACAGATCGAGACAATTGCCGGGGAGGGGTCCCGTCACGGCAAGACGCCCGCCGCCTAGATGCAGAACCCGGGGATCACGCAGGTCCGCTTCTTGGGGCTGTCCGCAGGCGTTGCGTACGTAAAGACGTCGCCGTCGTGTCCCACGCGGTTTATGTAGAGCGTGCCTTCGCTCTCCGATGCGTCGGGACTCGCCGTTCGTTCCCACCAACAGGTGTCCTTGCCCTTCCACTGGCGAACCAACGTCTCGTTCGTGGTATACGGACTTACCTTGAGCTCGCGGAAGAGTTGGTACTCCTTGCCCTCGCCGTTGTAGATGTCTGCCAGGTAGTGATAGTCCTTGGCAAACGAATCGGGCGGTTGCGTACCGCACAGCTCGACCATGGCGGGCAGCCAAAGGGTTGCGGGCAACTCGCTCAGACACGATGCACTGTTGGCGGCGCCAGCGTTATTCGAGATCTTTTTGACAGATTTGATGAGTGCGCGCAACTCGTTGGGCAGCAGCTTAAGGCCGTCGCCGTTGAGCCATTCCCGCAGCTCGCAATCTGCCCAGCCGGCGCTCGGCGGTTCAGCCGCAGCGTTGCGCTCGGCAATACCCGCATCGAACATAAACGTCAATCCGGCCTTGCCCGTCCCGTCCAGAAGCTCATCGTGGCGGATGCCCACAAGCTGCGCGCCAACCTGCAGCCTGTTGGTGAGCGTGACACGTTTGGTACACGGATAGGGGATATGCCCATCGGCATCGAGCAGGTGATAGCGCTTGGCAATCTCGCGTGCCTCGCTACGGGTCTCGGCGGCCTTAATCTTGAGCGAAATCTCCTGCAGCTGATCCCAGGTGTAGTCGTCAAGCGAACCGCGGATGCCATCCAGGTAGTCGGGGATGCCAAAGCCATGGGTCGCCGCCCCAATGACGCTGAGCCCCGCAACGGCTGCAACGACGCCACCGATAATAAACCGGCGGCGGGTCATGGCATCGTGCCGGGCCTGTTCCAGGATCTCTCGCGCGCGCTCGCCGGCGACGTCGACCTTAAGGTGCGTACCGGAGTCGATGTCGATTGCGGCGTCACTGCCCGCGCCCTCGCGGCCCTCGGATTCGGCATCGGTGAGGTATGCCGAGAGCACCTCGAGCATCTGCTGCTCGGTGGGACGATCGCACTGCTCGACTGAGAGACCCTTCATGATGATTTGGACGAGCGCTTCATCGCCCTCGCAGCGCGGCTCGAGCGGTGCCGGCTTGGTCTTGGTCTTTACGAGATAGAACGAGCCGGTTGCAGCGGCGTCCGTCGACTCAAAGTCAAACGGTTTGCGACCGCTGTAGAGCTGGTACAGAATGCTCGAAAGCGCATAGACATCGATTGCCGGCGAACGGCGAAGGGCCGCGATGCCTTCGATATCCTGCGTGAGCATCTCGGGCGCGGCGTATGCGGGCGTGGCAAAGCGCCAGATGTCGGCGCGTCGGGTGATCGTGTCGTCGCCGAGAGCCATGGTCGCGGAGCCCATGTCGATGAGGCAGGGGTCAAAGGAACAATCGGCAATCTGCTGCTCGAGCGTTCGGCTGGTGGTGCGGAACATGATATTGGCAGGCGACAGGTCGCGATGGACGACCGGATTCACGAGGCCTTGGGTCATCAAGAGCGCGCGAAGCACGGCGTTTCCGACGGCGGCGACCATCTGGGTGGTCAGCCCGCCCGAGGCGTCGTGCGGAAGCAGGGGCAGCGCCTGCTTGAGCGAGGTGCCCTCGACCCACTCCATGAGGATGA
>CABQNA010000294.1 GCA_902465425.1 uncultured Collinsella sp. | reverse complement strand
CCAGGCGGCCGAGCATGGCGAAGCCCATGGCCGGCAGGATGTTGGCGGCCACGCCGCAACCATCGATCACAAAAGACGGGATGAAGTCGAGTAGGCCCTGGATGGCGCCGGAACCCAGATAGAAGGCGCCGCCACACAGCAGGAAGTACTCGAGGCAGCCCCAAAGTCCAAGTCCCCAATGAACGGCGTAGATGCCTTTGAGGTTTCCCTTGAGGGCGAACTTGTCTGCCATGTCGACAAACACGGCGAACAGGGCGTTGGTAATGTTGCCGATCGTCAGCGAAAGGACGGCGATGGGCATGGCGAGCGCGATGGCCGTCTCGGTACCCTGACCGAGCTGAATGGCAAACGCGCAGGCGAGCACGCCGCCGACGGTTTCGTTGGGCGGTACGTAGGCACCGATGGAGATCGAGCCCATGAACAGCAACTCCAGGCTGGCGCCAACGGCAAGGCCAGTCTGCAAGTCCCCCAGCACCAGGCCCACGAGCGGGCACAGGACGATGGGGCGGAACGCGTAGAGGGTGCCGAGCTGGTAGTCGAGACATCCAAACGCTCCGACTAAGCCGACGAGGATTGCTTGGACAAGCATAATTCCTCCCAATAAGGAATCTCGAACCGTCGTCACTCCCGTCGCGCGCGTTGTTGATATCAATTCCGGGAGTTCGATTACACGGCTCGAAGCGTACCTGGTGTGCTGCTAACACCTATGCCAGGCACAAACGATTTGATACCAATTATAGATATGCAGGTTCTTACTATTTAATACCACTCGCTCAGCGGGGTGTTTTTTACCGTAAACGGCAGACGTATCCCGTCAGGCGCGCTCTTTATTTCGATGGCTGACAAGCGCCACCAGAAAACCATCGCCAAAGGCATCGGATGCCAAATTGGCCACAATCACCAAAACGATAATCGCCGCGCCCAAAAACTCGTTCCAGCGAAAGACCTCGCCAAAGAGGAGCGCCGACCAGCAGGGGGCGAGCACGACCTCGCTCATGCAAACCAAGTTGGCCGCAAACGCGTTGGTGCGCGCAATCCCCTTGGCATACAGCACGCTCGCAAGGCCGCTGCAAAAAAGGCCATGCACCAGCATAAGCCCCCACTCAAATGGTCTCACAGAGTCTAGGGCGCCGGCAAAATAGACGATCGGCAGCATCGAGATACCGCAGGAGATAAGCGAGGACACCATGGGCGACGCATCGGGGCGAGAGTTCAAAAAGAAACACAGCCCAAAGGTAGCGCCCGAAATGACCGCAAGCAGGTTGCCGAGCATGCCCTCGGCACTCAAATCGCCTAAAAAGAAAAGTCCCATACCTGTAAAAGCAACCACCACGGAGGCAATCTTCGCAGGCGAGGGCAACGTGCGAGTTGCGAGCGATTGATACACGATAACGAAAATCATCGAGGTGTACTGCAGGACGATCGCGTTGCCGACCGTCGTGAGCTGGTTGGCAAAGTTAAACGTGGTGCCCGTCACGAAGTTGCAGACGGCCACAAGGACAATAAGACGGCTGACGCGGAGGACGGGCCTGCCGACGAGCAGGATAAAGAGCGCCATAAATATTGCCGTAACGGCACCGATCAAAAGAGCCGACTGCGAATTGGCGCGAACGAGGATGCCGATAAAACTCCACAAGAGCGCCGTGCCAAATAGATACATCGCCCCGCTCACGCCATTATCGGGTGGATTGTCAGATCGAATCACGAAGCACCTCCAGCTAGCTTTCGGTAATCAGAACCACCCTTAAAAAGGGTGGTTTGCTCTTAGGGTATAACCCACGGGCC
>CABQNA010000293.1 GCA_902465425.1 uncultured Collinsella sp. | reverse complement strand
GGCAAGTACGACCGCGAGAAGGTCTTTGTCATCGCCAAGGAGCCCGAGACGATCCTCCACCTGGTCGAGTCGGGCATCGAGCTCCCGTCGCTGATCGTCGGCGGCTCGCTCGTCAAGGAGGGCGGCGTCCAGCTCACCCAGCGCGCCTATGCCTCCGCCGAGAACGTCCAGAGCTACAAGGCGCTCATCGCCCGCGGCGTCAAGGTGACGGCACAGTTCGTGCCCGCCGACAAGCCCGTCTCCGTCGCCGACCTCATCTAAGGAGGGATCATGGTCAACTTCACTATCCTGCAGGTCGTCCTTTTGACCCTGCTGGCCTTCATCAAGCACGTGGACTACTACGGCATCCCAATGATCTTCGTCAACTATGCCGTCTTCTGGGGCCTTATCACCGGTGTCGTCATGGGCGACTGGCAGACCGGCCTCGTCATCGGCGGCACCATCCAGCTCATGCAGCTCGGCGTCGCGGGCTTCGGCGGCTCGTCGATTCCCGACTACGGCACGATGGCCATCATCGCCACCGCCTACGGCGTGACCCTGGGCGCGGACACGGGCCTCGCCATCGGCCTGCCGGTCGGCATGCTCGGCATCCAGCTCGACGTCATCGTCAAGATCCTCAACGGCTTCGTCGTCGAGAAGTCCCAGAAGTTCTGCAACGAGGGTAAGTTCAATCAGATGAACGCCATCCTGTGGGTCTGCCCCGCGCTCTTCGGCCTGTGCGCCGCCCTGCCCGTCTTTGTCTCCGTGACGCTCGGCCAGCCCGCCGTCAACTGGCTCCTCGAGGTCATGCCTCAGTGGTTCCTCTCCGGCCTCACCCTCGCCGGCAAGATGCTCCCGGCCATCGGTATCGCCATGCTGCTCCGCTACATGCCCACCGGCAAGTACTTCCAGTACCTGCTCGTCGGCTTCTTCCTCTCGGCCTTCCTGAACGTGCCCATCATCGGCGCCGCCATCGTCGGCGTTGCCCTCGCGATCGCGTTCTACCAGCGTGCCGAGAGGGACACCGAGCTCGCCGCCCACGCTTCCGCAGACGCCTTCATCGGAGAGGATGAGTAACCATGGAAAACGAGAACATCACCGCCGTCGCCGAGGGCAAGCCCTCCGGCTACAAGGTCACCAAGAAGGATCTGCGCAACGCGAACTGGCGCTGGCTCATGAGCGTGTGCACCTTCAACTACCAGACCCAGCAGGGCGCCTCAGTCGCCTACGCCCTTTCGCCGGTCCTGAGGAAGATCTACACGAACGACGAGGACTATAAGCAAGCGCTCAACAACCACTTCCGCTACTACAATACCCAGCCTTGGCTCGCCGCCATCATCCTTGGCGCCTGCGTGGCCATGGAGGAACGCGACGGCCTAGCGGCGGCGGACGCCGTCCAAGACCTGAAGATCGGCACCATGGGACCGCTCGCCGGCGTCGGCGACTCCCTGCTCATGACCATGATCCCGACCATCATGGGCTCCATCGCCGCCTACATGGCCATCGAGGGCAACCCCGTGGGAGCCGGCATCTGGTTCGCGCTCATCCTGGCCATCTTCTGGGTCCGCATGCACGCCCTCGAGTTCGGCTACAAGCAGGGCGTGAAGCTCGTCACCGACTTCAGCGAGAAGCTTCCCAACCTCACTGCCGCCGCCTCCGTGCTCGGCCTCACCGTGGTCGGCTGCCTCATCGCCTCGGTCATCGGCGTCACCTGCCCGATTAGCTTCAGCTTCGGCGACGTCTCGATGGAGATTCAGCCGCTGCTCGACAAGATCCTGCCTGCCATGATCCCCGCCGCCATCACGGG
>CABQNA010000292.1 GCA_902465425.1 uncultured Collinsella sp. | reverse complement strand
TTATACCGATCCCGCCCAGATGATGGACGAGGTCAAGCCCGAGGCCGTCATTATCGCCACCCCCAACGACCTGCACCTGGGCGTTGCCCGCGAGGCCATCAAGCGCAACATCGTGCCGCTGGTCGAAAAGCCGATCTCCAACGACCTCGAGGATGCTCAGGCCTTCGCCGCCGAGGCCGAGACCGCCGGCGTGCCCGTACTCGTGGGTCAGCACCGTCGCCACAACCCCTTCGTTAACAAGGCCAAGGAGATCATCGAGTCCGGCGAGCTGGGCAAGCTCACCGTGTCGAGCTTCCACTATATGATTTATAAGAATGACGAGTACTTCGATGTCGAGTGGCGCCGCAAGAAGGGTGCCGGCCCGATCCTGGTCAACCTGGTGCACGACGTCGACCTGCTCCGCTACCTGCTGGGCGAGCCCGTTGCCGTCCAGGGCATGCAGTCCAGCGCCGCCCGCGGTTTTGAGACCGAGGACTCCGCCGTGGTCAACGTCCGTTTTGCCGATGGCGCGCTCGCAAGCATGACCATCTCCGACGCCACCGCCAGCCCCTGGAACTGGGAGGCAACCGCTCGCGAGGATCCGCAGTATCGCCCCTTCGACGCCGACGCCTACTTTATTGGCGGTACCTTGGGCGCCCTGTCGCTGCCCCGCCTGCACCAGTTCTCCTACGACGGCGCCTCCAACTGGCACAAGCCGCTGCAGATGGAGATCCCGGCGGTCGACCCGGCACTGCCGCACAAGATGCAGCTCAAGCACTTTGTGAAGGTTGTCCGCCGCGAGGTTGAGCCCGTCGTGACCCCCGCCGACAACGTTAAGACGCTCACGCTTCTCAACGCCATCAAGGAGGCCGCCGAGACCGGCCAGCTCGTCGAGCTGTAACGCCTTGGGGCAGACCGCGGCAAAACCCCATGCCGAGCCCCTCGGTCCGCCACAAATAAGTCCCTCTTCTTTGCCCCGCGAGCAGTCTCCTGCCCGCGGGGCATTTTGCTACCTTGCCGACGATTTTTCTGGGGCGGGGGCTATTTTGCACCTCGGCTTGATTCGTTCGCCACGAAATGGGCCTATCTACTACGTTTAACCGATCGCCCTCAACCATGCCAAATTTCGCGAAATAAAAACCGCAGGTAAACGACTTGCCGATTTTCGGTAAAACCAGGCATGGTCGACCTATACGGTTCAAACGTAGTAGATAGGTCATTTTCGTGGCGCGGCCCCAAAACAGTCTTTTGGGACGGGTGGTATCCTTGGTAGCCCTGTGCTGCAAACGCACCTTAAACGCAAGGAGTCCCATGGATCTTATCGCCCAGCTCGCCCGCGAGCTCAACCTTAAAGCCGCCAACATCGAGGCGGCCGTCAAGCTCATCGACGAGGGCAACACCATTCCCTTTATCTCGCGCTACCGTAAGGAAGCAACGGGCGGCATGGACGACGTCGCTCTGCGCGCGCTCGACGAGCGCCTGTCTTACCTGCGCAATCTTGAGCAGCGCAAAGAGGACGTTATCCTGCTCATCGACGCCCAGGGCAAGCTCACGCCCGAACTCGAGCAGCAGATTCGCGAGGCCACGCAGCTCCAACGCGTCGAGGACCTCTACAAGCCCTACCGCAAAAAGCGCATGACTCGCGCGCAGAAGGCCCGCGAGGCAGGTCTGGAGCCGCTCGCCAACATGATCATCATGCAGGCCTCGGCCAAGGGCAGCGCGCTCGACGTCGCCGCGGCATACGTCAACGAGGAGGCCGGCTTCGACACGCCCGAGAAGGCGCTCGCCGGCGCGGCGGACATCGTGGCCGAGA
>CABQNA010000291.1 GCA_902465425.1 uncultured Collinsella sp. | reverse complement strand
CCCGCCATGTGCGGCCCCGAGCTCATGCGTATCCTCATCGACGAGAAGAAGCTCGAGTGGGACGACGCCTGGAACATCGTGACGCAGGTCGTGAGCTACACTAACCACACCATCCTGCCTGAGGCTCTGGAGAAGTGGCCCATCGGCACGTTCTCCAAGCTCCTCCCCCGCGTGTACCAGATCATCGACGAGATCAGCCGTCGTTGGCACGAGTCGTTCGACACCACGCAGGAGGGCTGGCAGGAGCGTCTGCGCCAGACCGCCATCCTGTGGGACGGCGAGATTCGCATGGCCAACCTGTCCGTGATCTGCAGCCACAGCGTCAACGGCGTGGCAAAGATTCACTCCGACATCATCAAGAACATCGTGCTCAAGGACTTCTATGCCCTGACGCCCGAGAAGTTCAACAACAAGACCAACGGCATCTCGCACCGTCGCTTCTTTGCCGAGGCCAACCCCACCTACGCCAAGCTCGTGACCGAGGCCATTGGCGATGGCTGGCTCAAGGACGCCTTTGAGCTGGAAAAGCTCAAAGAGTTCCAGAACGACAGCGAGTTCCTGAAGGCCGTGGGTGCCTCCAAGCGCGCCAACAAGGAGCGTCTGGCCGCCTACGTTAAGGCCGAGACCGGTCTGGTCATTGACCCCAACACCGTCTTCGATGTTCAGGTAAAGCGCTTCCACGCCTACAAGCGCCAGCTCATGAACATCATGAAGGTGATGGACATCTACAACCGTCGCATCGCCGATCCCAACTTCCACGTGACGCCGACGACCTTCATCTTTAGCGGCAAAGCGGCCTCGAGCTACACCTTTGCCAAGGAGACTATCCGCCTCATTAACTCCGTGGCCGATGTCATCAACAACGACCCGCGCGTCAACGAGGTCATGAAGGTCTGCTTTATCCCCAACTTCCGTGTGAGCAACGCCCAGCTCATCTACCCTGCCGCCGAGATCTCGGAGCAGATCTCCACTGCCGGCAAGGAGGCCTCGGGCACGTCCAACATGAAGCTCATGATGAACGGTGCCATTACGCTGGGCACCCTCGACGGCGCCAACATCGAAATCGCCGACCTGGCCGGCCGCGAGAACGAGGCCATCTTTGGCCTGACCGCTCCCGAGGTCGAGCAGCTCTGGGCCTCCAACAGCTACTTTGCGTGGGATACCCTCAACGGCGACCGCGAGCGTCTGGGCCGCGTGATGGACGAGCTCAAGGACAACACGTTTGCCGGCCTTTCGGGCAACTTCGAGAGCATCTACAACGAGCTCATGAACAACAACGACCCCGACCTGGTCATGGCAGACTTCCGCAGCTACGTGGATGCGTGGGAGAAGCTCACGGGCAGCTATGGCGACCAGGAGACCTGGAACCGCAAGGCCCTGCTCAACACCGCCTCGAGCGGCTGGTTCTCGAGCGACCGCACCATTCGCGAGTACCGCGACGAGATCTGGCACGCGTAAAGGCGTGCGAGCTCCCTTATGCCAGCACGGCATTACTCGACGGGCGTGACGTTGCACCGCGCCCGTCGCTAATGGGTTAGAAACATCGATGACAGAAGGAGAAATCGATGAGTAAGAAAGAATGCATCGCGATGCTCCTCGCAGGAGGACAGGGCAGCCGATTGGGGGCACTCACCCAAAAGATCGCCAAGCCGGCGGTTAGCTTTGGTGGTAAGTTCCGCATTATCGACTTTTCGCTGTCCAACTGCTCCAACTCGGGCATCGACACGGTGGGCGTTCTGACGCAGTATCGCCCCTACCTGCTGCATGCCTATGTGGGCTCTGGCGAGGCTTGGGATCTGGACAGCCGCGACGGCGGCGTG
>CABQNA010000290.1 GCA_902465425.1 uncultured Collinsella sp. | reverse complement strand
CCAGGCGGCCGAGCATGGCGAAGCCCATGGCCGGCAGGATGTTGGCGGCCACGCCAAAGCCAGCAAGGACAAAGGGCGGGATGAAGTCGAGCACGCCCTGGATTGCGTCAGCACCCAGATAGAACGACAGCGAGCACAGCAGGAACGCCATGATGATACCGGTGAAACCGATCAGGAAGTGCATCGCATAGACACCCTTAAGGTTGCCCTGGCCGGAGAAGACATCAGCGCGGTCAACCAAGATCGGCAGGGCGGCGTTGAGGATGTTCTTGATTGCAAGGCACAGCGTGGCGATGGGCATGGCAAGCGCGATGGCTGCCTCGGTGCTCTGGCCCAGCTGGATAGCGAAGGCGCAGGCGAGCACGCCGCCGATCGTCTCATCAGGCGGCACGTAGGCGCCGATGGAGATCGAGCCCATGAACAGCAACTCCAGACTCGCACCGATCGCGAGACCAGACTGCAGGTCCCCCAGCACCAGGCCCACGAGCGGGCACAGGACGATGGGGCGGAACGCATAGAGCGTACCGAGCTGGAAGTCGAACTTACCAAATGCGGCGATAAGTCCGATGAGGATTGCTTGGGTAAGCATATATCCCCCTTTCCTAATAGGACACTACGAAGAGCTCAGGCTCTTCGAATTCAAACGCCTAGAGCACGCTGGCGCAGTCAACCTTGGGGTCATCGGCAAGGGGTCGAATCTCGACCTCAACGCCACGACTCAGCATCTCGCGCACATCGGCTTCCTCGGCCGCGGTCAGGAAGATCTGACGAGAGACCTGACGAGCGTCGGGACGCTTCTCGTCCTTGGGCTTGGTGTTGCCCAGGTTGACCGACTTGATCTGCGGGCAGCCCTCAACAAGCTGCTTTGCCTCAGCGATGGTGGCGACACAGATGATCATCTTGTACTTGTCGGTCACGCCCGAGTTAATGGCCTCGATGGCATTCGCCATATCCTTGATGACGAGCTTGCAACCGGCAGGCTTGCCCATCTTGAGCGTCGTCTTCCACACCGGGTCGTTGGCGACCTTATCGCCCACGCAGAAGATGCAGTTGGAGCCAAGGCCCTGAACCCAAGAAACTGCGACCTGGCCATGAAGCAGGCGATGGTCAACGCGAAGTAGCTGAATCATAATGTGACCCCCCAAAGGTCTTGTGCCGTCATACGGCGTGTCAGTAGGTGCTGCGGATTAGAACTCTTCCTCCTCCTCGTCATCGACCAAAAGATCGTTGACAAACTTCACGCGCGTATCGTCCGCAGCGACGATGGCGCGAATCGTCTCCTCAACCGGCGCCGACTCGTCAGAGAACAGCAGCTGGATGAGCAGAGGAAGGTTCATGTTGGTAACGAGGTACGTGCGGGGACGCGTCTGGACGATCTTGGTGAACTCGTTGTTGACGCTGCCGCCAAAGAGGTCGGTGCAGACAACGACATCATCGTCGGCAGACATGCCTGCCAGCAGTTTTTGGGCCTCCTCGGCCACGTCCATGCGGCCATCGACGAACATCGAAAGATCGTGGACGTTGTCGCGAGCGCCCGAGAGCAGCTCGACGCTCTCCTTGATACCGGTAGCGAAGTGCGCATGGCTGGCGATGATGTACTGTCTCATTCTGTGTTCCTCTCAATAGCCCGGCACGTTCCCGCACCCGTTTTCTTTAGTAGTCGAACTGGTGATAGTAGCGACGATACTTGAGGTTATGCTTGGTGACCGTCTCGTAGTAGCGAGCCAGGCGGTCGGTCACGAGCACCGTCAGAATCCACGGGGAGACGATGACGCGGAACTCGTCGTCAAGGCCGGGGATCGCGAACTCGGCGGTGTCGA
>CABQNA010000289.1 GCA_902465425.1 uncultured Collinsella sp. | reverse complement strand
GTCGGCGTAAGCGGAAGACAGCTTGACGACGAGGGTCTCATCGTCGGGGCAGGTAACACCGCTGAGCTCAGTAGCGTTACCGGCAAGCAGATCGTCATAGCCCTCGACCATGGAAAGGTGATAGGAAACCTCGGACGGGCCATACTCGGTAGCGATGGCCGACTTGGTGTTGACCAGACGCTCCCAACCGAGCTTGAACGACTTGGAGGTAACGTCGTCACCGTTGTGGAACTTGGCCTTCTTGATCTTGAAGGTAAACTCGGTGGCGTCGTCGTTGGCCTCGAAGGACTCGCAAGCCAGCGGAACGATCTCGCCCTTCTCGGCGTCATAAGAGGTCAGAGCGTCAAAGAGCTGGTACTCGACCTGAGTGCCCTGGTCCTCCTGGACATTGTAGGGGTCGATGCAGACCGGGTTGTTGATGTAGAAGTTCAGCGTCGAACCGGACTCAGAACCGGAAGTGTCGCCGCCCTTCTTGCCGCATGCGGCAAGAAAAGCCATGGAGCTCGCAGCGAGGGTGCCGCCAACAAAGGCGCGACGACCCATAACGGGCTGGTGGAACATAGAATCAGCCATGCCATCCTCCTTATGAGATAGGACAAAGAAATGTTCAGTCGGACACATGTCGAGGCAATCCGATCCGAACCATCAAAACGCCGTCCGTTGCTATGGCTGGTTATGCACAACGGAGCAACGTTTTGCAATACAGTAGCGCATTTTATGCACGATTTGGGGCTAATTCCGGTTAACGGTCGAGAATTTCTTTAGTTGGGCGAAGTATGTGGTGATATTCTGGCTCTGTTACAAGTCTGTAAACAAAAAGGGCCCCGCACATGCGGGACCCTTTTCAAACGTATAAACGCCGATGCTTAGTAGCCGACGATGCCCTGCGGGAAGAAGAACATGCACAGGACGACGCACACGGCAAAAACAACGGCCATAATTACCGTCAGGCGATCGAGGTTCTGCTCCATGACGCCCGTGGCAGAGCTGGAGTTATACAGCGAGCTAGCGATCATATCCGAAACGCCGGTGCCCATACCGGAATGCATCAGGACGAGAATCGTCAGCGCCACGGCAGAGACAGCCCAAACGACAAACAGAAGAATCTGGAACGGACCCATAGATAAGCTCCTTAATAGAACAGTTCAAACTCCAGTACTGTACCACAATCCCCCGCTCTCCCCTACCTGCCACTCAAGGACGGGGCGGAAATGGCAGAAATACCAAAAAGGGGGTTGTCCGGTTGTGGACAACCCCCTTACTAGAAAACGGTATTTGTTTTCTATTAGGCCTCGGTGGCGAGCACGCGGCCCGTCATCTCGGCGGAAGGCTCAATACCAGCCATGGTGAGCATGGTCGGAGCGATATCGGAAAGACGGCCGTCCTCGATACCAGTGAGCTTGGCCTTCTCATCAACGATGATGAACGGCACGCGGTTGGTGGTGTGAGCCGTAAACGGATGCTTGGAACCGTCGGAAGCAACGTCAAACATGTGATCGGCGTTGCCGTGGTCGGCGGTAATCAGCGCAAAGCCGCCCTTGGCGAGAATCGCCGGGACAACCTTGGACAGGGCATCGTCAACAGCCTCGACGGCCTTAACGGCGGCGTCGAAGACACCGGTGTGACCAACCATGTCGCAGTTCGCGAAGTTCACGATGTAGAAATCAGCGCGATCCTCGTTGATGGCGGCGACGAGCTTCTCGGTCACCTCGGGAGCGCTCATCTCAGGCTGCAGATCGTAGGTAGCGACCTTGGGGGAAGCGACGAGCACGCGCTCCTCGCCCTCCTTGGGCTCCTCGATGCCGCCGTTGAGGAAGAACGT
>CABQNA010000288.1 GCA_902465425.1 uncultured Collinsella sp. | reverse complement strand
CGCCTATGACTGCCGCTCCGAGGTCGACATGCAGGCCAAGATCCAGGTCCGCGTGTCCGCTGCCGATGCCAACGTCATCAACGAGGACGGCACCCGTATCTTCCGCGTCAAGAACGGCAAGAACGAGTTCGTCGACTACGACGTCACCGGCAACAAGACCGCGCGCTTCGAGACCTCTATCGGTCGCATCATCTTCAACCGCCAGTGCCTGCCCGAAGACTACGAGTTCATGAACTACAAGATGGTCAAGGGCGACGTGGCCAAGCTGGTTGCCGACTGCTGCGATCGTTACCCCGAGGCCAAGGTCGGCCCGATCCTCGACGCCATCAAGTACTCCGGCTTCCACTACGCTACCCGCGCCGGCCTCACCATCTCGGTGTGGGACGCTCTCATCCCTGCCGAGAAGCAGGAGCTGCTCGATCGCGCCCAGGCCAACGTCGACCAGATCAACGAGTACTTCGAGGAGGGCTTCATCAACGAGACGGAGCGCCACATCGAAGTCGTTAACGAGTGGACCGCTTGTACCGACAAGGTCGCAGCGCTCATGCTCGACATGTTCGACGAGGAGAACCCGCTCTACATGATGGCCGACTCCGGCGCCCGTGGTTCTAAGACCCAGCTGCGTCAGCTCGGCGGCATGCGTGGCCTGATGGCAGACATGTCCGGCGAGACGATCGACCTTCCCATTAAGGCGAACTTCCGCGAGGGCCTGCTGCCGCTCGAGTACTTCATTTCGACCTACGGCGCCCGTAAGGGCCTGGTCGATACCGCATCCCACACCTCGGACTCTGGTTACCTGACCCGTCGTCTGGTCGACGTGGCCCAGGACGTCATCGTCCGCGAGGAGGACTGCGGTACGCACGAGGGCGTCACCTACAACCTCATCATCCCCGGCACCACCGACCTCAACACCGACCTTGTCGGCCGTTGCTTCATTGAGGACGTCGTGGCTCCCGATGGCACCGTGCTCTTTGAGCAGGACGGCTACATCGAGAAGGTCGCCGACATCCAGAAGATGGTCGATGCGGGCCTCAAGAAGGTCAAGCTTCGCGCGCTGCTCACCTGCCGCTCCAAGTACGGCGTGTGCCAGAAGTGCTACGGCTGGGATCTTTCCACCCGTCGTCCGGTCGCTATCGGTACCGCGGTCGGCATTATTGCCGCCCAGTCCATCGGCGAGCCCGGTACGCAGCTTACGATGCGTACCATTCACTCCGGCGGCGTCGCTGGCGTCGACGATATTACGCAGGGTCTGCCTACGGTCAGCCGTATGTTCGATATCGTCGGCAACGTCAACGAGAAGATCCTGGGTCGCGAGGCCGAGCTGGCTCCGTACTCCGGTCACCTCTCGATTAAGCCCGAGAAGTCCGAGTACGTGCTGACGCTCACCGACTCTGAGGATCACACCCGTGTCCTCGACGAGCGTCGCGTCCCCGCTTCGGTGCGCTTTATGCCCGAGATCGAGGACGGCTGCGAGGTTCGCGCCGGCGACCAGATCACCAAGGGCTTCGTCAACTTCCGCAACCTGCGCAAGCTGACCGACATCGAGTCGACGATGCACACCTTCGTCGAGAGCGTCAAGGACGTCTACACCAGCCAGGGCGTCGACCTGAACGATAAGCACATCGAGGTGCTCGCACGTCAGATGCTGCGTCGCGTTCAGATCACCAACCCCGGCGACTCCAAGTACCTGCTTGGTCAGTACGTCGACCGCTACGAGTTCGCCGACGAGGTCGAGCGCGTTGCCCGTCTGGGCGGTCAGGCTCCTGTGGCCGAGCCCGTCATCCTGGGTACGCTCAAGGTCGCGTCCAACATCGACTCCTGGCTGTCGAGCGCTTCGTTCATCCGTACCG
>CABQNA010000287.1 GCA_902465425.1 uncultured Collinsella sp. | reverse complement strand
TGGAAGTAGGCCTGGACGTACTTGTCGGTGTGGTCGCCGATGATCTTAATCGAGTTCTTGTTGGCGCCGACGGTACCGTCGCCACCCAGACCCCAGAACTTGCACTCGATGGTGCCGGGGGCTGCGGTGTTGGGCGCATCCTCGGCCTCGGGCAGGCTCAGGTTGGTCACGTCATCGACAATGCCGATGGTGAACTCGCGCTTGGGCTCGTCCTTCTTAAGCTCCTCGAAGACAGCGAACGCGGACGCGGGAGGCGTGTCCTTGCTGCCCAGGCCGTAACGGCCGCCGACGACCTTGATGCCCGTCTTGCCGGCCTCGTAGAGAGCGGAGACGACGTCCTGGTAGAGCGGCTCGCCGATGGAACCCGGCTCCTTGGTGCGGTCCATGACGGCGATCTTCTGGACGGTCTCGGGGAGAACGTCGACGAAGTGCTTGATGGAGAACGGACGGAACAGGCGAACCTTGACCAGGCCGACCTTCTCGCCGTGAGCGTTGAGGTAGTCGATGACTTCCTCGAGCACGTCGCAGAAGGAGCCCATGCACACGACGACACGATCGGCGTCGGGAGCGCCGTAGTAGTTGAACAGGCCGTAATCGGTGCCGAGCTTCTCGTTGATCTTCTTCATGTAGCCCTCGACGACGGCAGGGAGCTCGTCGTAGACCTTGTTGCAGGCCTCGCGGTTCTGGAAGAAGATGTCGCCGTTCTCGTGGCTGCCGCGGGTGTGCGGGTGCTCAGGGTTGAGCGCGTGATCGCGGAAAGCCTGGACGGCGTCCATGTCGCACATCTCAGCCAGATCCTTGTAGTCCCACATGGCGACCTTCTGGATCTCGTGGCTGGTGCGGAAGCCGTCGAAGAAGTTAAGGAACGGGGTCTTACCCTCGATGGCGGCAAGGTGAGCCACCGGCGAGAGGTCCATGACCTCCTGGACGTTGCCCTCGGCGAGCATGGCGAAGCCGGTCTGACGACAGGCCATGACGTCGGAGTGATCGCCAAAAATGTTCAGGGCGTGGGAAGCGACGCAACGCGCGGAGACGTGGAAGACGCCCGGGAGCTGCTCGCCCGCGATCTTGTACATGTTCGGGATCATCAGGAGCAGACCCTGAGAAGCCGTGTAGGTGGTGGTCAGAGCACCAGCGCCCAGCGAACCATGAACGGTACCGGCTGCACCTGCCTCGGACTCCATCTCGACGACCTTGACCGGGGTGCCGAAGATGTTCTTGCGACCCTGGGCCGCCCACTGGTCGACATGGTCGGCCATCGGGCTGGACGGCGTAATGGGATAGATTCCCGCTACCTCGGTGTACGCATACGAAACATATGCGGCCGCCTCGTTGCCGTCCATAGACTTAAACTTACGCGCCATATACCCCTCTCCTCTCATATAGGTATACAGGCCCCGGCGATCGCCGGGATGTTGGCGTGATGGGATTTACGCTGTTGCTTCCAATCATCTGGCAGGCAGGCTCAGCAGCAGGTACGTGGCGTGGAGAGAAGACATGCCGAGGCGAGGAGCAGCTGATGCGCCCCACAGACCCGACCGCCCGTCTTGCACATGACCGAGCGCCGCAAAGGCCGCATGCCGGATGCTCCCGGGCACGCCCCGGCGATGGGAAGCACCCGCAACGGAAATCCGCATGCGGGTTTATTGTACCCCGCCGTCAAGTGTAATTTCGGCAAATATAGGCGGGCGGTAAAGGTTTACCTTGGGTGACTGCCAAGGGCCAAAATGGCCCCTCCATCCCTGGGCGACCGGCCCTGGTGCGCCAAGGAGTGTCCCCAAGTGCCGGCAGAAAAGGAACGTCCCTATCTGCCGGCTAGAGGGCACCAAAGAGGATGGCGTAGGTAGTGGATTCGCCGAGCTTGAGCTCGTCGCCGGGATTGAG
>CABQNA010000286.1 GCA_902465425.1 uncultured Collinsella sp. | reverse complement strand
CGCGAGCCCGCATTCCTACAGATCCAGAGCCTTTTTCGCGGCGTCGACGGGATCGCCATCCATGTAGAACACCGGGCTTAGGCCCGAGATAATCTCGGACGAAACACTCTGCAAACCTGCAATGGCGCTCAGCGGCAAAATCACACGCTTGGCGCCGGCGTTTTTGGCCACGCGCATAATGTCCTCGAGCCCGCGGATCTCGTCCATAGAGCCCGACATGCGCAAGATTCCCGGAATCGCCAACGCGGGCATCACCGGGCGGTTGCATGCCGCGGAGCACAGGCCCACAAACTCGGCGAGCGAAACTTCTTCGGACAGGCCCTTGCTCTGCAGGTCGTTGTAGAACAGCAAATAATCCTTAGAGCCAATGTGCATGCCCGGCGCCACGCGGTTCGCCAGGTTCACAAAGTTGTCGAACGCGGCTTCCAGCGTATCGCGCACCGGCTTGTTAAAGGCCACGCCCTCGTGCTTAAACTTGCACTCGCCGGCAACGGCCTTATTCTCCAGCTTGTACACGGCAACCTCGCCGCCCTGCGACCTGCCCACGCCAAACACGTGACCGGACAGCAGCGGCCCGTCGGGAATCAGCGTGTCCTCGCTCTGCTCGGGCACGCGCACCACGTGCACGTCCTGCGGGTTGTCGGCATCCATATAGCCCAGGTTGACGTCGATAAACTCAACGCCCGCCATAATCTTGAGCTGCTCCTTTACGCGGCGACGGCCCTCGATGGCGTAATCCAGCAGCCAGCGCACATCGTCCTTGTCCATGGCCTCGTCGGGGAACAGCAGCTTTGCAAGGCCGCTAAAGGTCTTGCGCACGGCGATTTCGTCACGTTTGTTAAAGTCGCTGTTAAAGCGGAAGTAACGGTCGATATGGTGCGTAAAGTCCTTGCGGCGCATCTCTTTGCAAAACTCCGACAGGCAGTCGGTGATCAGGCCATAATGCCCGGTCAGCAGGCTCGAGCGCATCTTGGGAATCTCCCAGCCCGGCAGGTAATAGTGGATACGGTCGAAGAAGGCCGAATCGTTGTTAAACTCCGGCGGGAACGGATCAAACAGGTGAGTGGTCTTAAGAACGTTTTGCACGGTGTCGTTGATGTTGCCCTCAAAGACCATGGAGGCATCGGCGTTAATCTGGTCGCGGCCGCGCGCGTAGCTGCCGCTCGCCATATAGTCCTTCATGATCTGCACGGCGTTGGTGTCCTTAAAGCGCATGCCGGCGACCTCGTCAAACGTCACGCAGTCCCAATGGCCCACCAAGCCCACGCGATCGGCGCGCATGGAGTTCATGCGGCCGAACAGGTTGGCCGTGGTGGTCTGACCGCCCGAAAGCAAGATGGCGTAGGGCGAAACCTCTTTGTAGATATGGCTCTTGCCGGTACCACGGGGACCCAGCTCGCATAGGTTGTAGTTGCGCTCGATAAGCGGCACCATGCGCTCGATAAAGTGCAGGCGCTCTTTCTCGGAAAGCTCGCTGGGTTCGTAGCCAGCCGAGCGCAGCAGCATATTGAGCCACTCGTCGCGCGTAAAGTACTGGCGCTCGTCGATCATGGCATCCAGGTCCAGATTGGGCATCTGGATGGGCGTGAGCGACGCCACGCTAAACGGAGAGTCCTCGGGTCCGCGCTTTTTGCGCTTGGCCTTAGAGCGGCGCGGCGCATCGTCGCCAAAGACCTCCATGCCAAACTCGTCTTCCTCATCCACGGGATGACGGTACTCGATGCTCATAATGCACCAAATGCCACCCTGCAGAATCTTGGAATAGTCGCGCACGTACTCGGCCGGCATTACAAACGGCTCAATAGTCAGATTGGCAAACGACGCCACGTAGATATCTTTGTACTCGTCGAGCTTGGCCGTCACCTTGTCGATGATGGTAAAACG
>CABQNA010000285.1 GCA_902465425.1 uncultured Collinsella sp. | reverse complement strand
CACATCGAGCGCGCCGTCGAGCGCATCAAGGAGCTTTGCCGCTAACCATGGACCATACCGTACCCGCATACGCCGCCGAGGTGGCCGATTACGGGCGCAGCCGCGACCCCGAGCCGGGTGAGGGCGCGCTCGTTAAGAACGTGCGTCCCGAATCGCCCGCGTGGGATGTGGGTATCGAGCCGGGAATGCGCGTGCTCACGGTCAACGGCGAGCAGCTGACCGACATGATCGTATGGCTTTGGGAGGCCGACGATGATACCGTCGACCTCGAGGTTTTCGACCCACGCGACAACACCGTCACCTCCGTCGAGCTCGACCGCTTCCCGGGCGAGGACTGGGGCCTGGAGTTCGACGGCCCCATCTTTGACGGCATGCGCACCTGTGTGAACGCCTGCGTGTTCTGTTTTATGACCATGCTGCCCAAGGGCGGCCGCTCAACGCTCTATATTCGCGATGACGACTACCGACTGAGCTTTTTGCAGGGCAACTTTGTCACGCTCACGAACCTCACCGACGAAGATGTTGAAAACGTCATCCAACGCAACATGAGCCCCATGAACGTGTCGGTCCATGCCGTAAGCCCCGACGTCCGCCGCCGCATGATGGGTCGCAACGCCCAACGCGGCATGGACGTGCTCGAGACCATCATGGCCGCCGGCATCGAAATCCACGCGCAGATCGTACTGTGTCCTGGCATGAACGACGGCGAGGAGCTGGAAAAGACCCTGCGCTTTTGCGAGGAGCACGAGCAAATCACAAGCCTGGGCATCGTGCCGCTCGGTTTTACCAAGCATCAGAACCGTTTTAGCTGGTCCTACAGCGACAAGCCCGAGCTAGCGCGCGAGACCATCGCCATGATCCGACCGTTCCAGGACCGCGCCTATGAGCGCTTTGGCCGCCACACCTTCCAGATGAGCGACGAGTTCTATCTGGACGCCGGCATCGATCCTCCCGAGGCAGACTTTTACGACGGTTACCCGCAGTACTACGACGGCATCGGCATGATCCGATCGTATCTGGACGAGACCGACGACGTGCTTGCCGCCGATGCCGAGCGACTGGCCCGCGTCCGCGAGGCCATCGCCGCTCGCAGCCAGCACCTGCTGTGCCTCTCGGGCGCCAGCGCACGCGACACCGTGGCGCGTTTTGTGGAGTCGCCGCATGGTCTCGCCGGCACCGTCACGGCCATCAAGAATCGCTACTTTGGCGGCAACGTGGACGTGACCGGCCTCATCGTCGCCTGCGACATTCTGGAACAGCTGCCGCAGGACCTCTCGGGGGTTATGCTCTTTGTGCCTAAGCTCATGTTCAACGCTGACGGCATGACGCTTGACGAGTATCATCGTGACGATTTACTCGCAAGCCTTACCAGTCGCGGCGCCGAGGTTCATGTGGTGTCGACCATGCCGCATGAGCTGCTCGATACCCTGGAGCACATCCTTGGCATTGTGCCTGCCGACTCTAACACTTCCACTGACCCTACCCATTAAAGGAGTGCAGATGAAACCTATCGTCGCCGTCGTCGGACGCCCCAACGTGGGCAAGTCCACGCTCGTTAACCGCCTGGCCCAGACCTCGGACGCCATCGTCCATGAGTCCCGCGGCGTCACGCGCGACCGCTCGTACCACACGGCCGATTGGAACGGCCGCGAGTTCACCATCGTCGACACGGGCGGCATCGAACCGCTCAAGAGCGATGACGTCTTCGCCACGTCCATTCGCGACCAGGCCCTCGCCGCCGCCGAGGAAGCCGCCGTCATCCTGTTTGTGGTCGACGGCCGCACCGGCGTCACCGAGGAGGACGAGTCGGTCGCCCGCATGCTCAAGCGCTGCGACAAGCCGGTCTTTCTGCTGGTGAACAAGCTCGACAACCCCGATCGCGAGAACGACAGCATCT
>CABQNA010000284.1 GCA_902465425.1 uncultured Collinsella sp. | reverse complement strand
CCACACCGCGCACGAGGGTGGTGGGGTTGCCGACGCCCATCAGGTAGCGCGGCTTGTGCTTGGGCATGTACTCGCTTACGAGCGGTGCCAGGGTCTCGAACATGGTCTCGTGGTCCTCGCCCACCGAGTAGCCGCCGATGCCGTAACCGGGGAAGTCGCCGCACTCCTCCAGATGGCGCAGCGAGCGCAAGCGCAGGTCCAGGTGCATGCCGCCCTGAACGATGCCAAAGAGTGCCTGGTCGTCGCGGGTATGCGCCTTATAGCAGCGCTCGGCCCACATGCTCGACAGCTCAACGGCGCGCTCAACGTAGGCGCGCGTGGCGGGATAGCCCGGGCACTGGTCCAGCTGCATGCAGATGTCGGAGCCGAGCTTCATGGCGATCTCCATGTTGTCCTCGGGTGTCCAGAACACGTGGCGGCCGTCATAGTCGTTGACGATAAAGCGCACACCCTCGTCGGTGAGCTTGACGGCATCGTTGTGGCTGAAGACCTGGAAACCGCCCGAGTCGGTAAGGATAGGGCCGTGCCAGTTCATGAACTTGTGCAGTCCGCCCAGCTCGGCGATGGTGTCCTCGCCGGGACGCATGGACAGGTGATAGGTATTGGCAAGCACGATCTGGGCGCCGAGCTGTTTGACGGTCTCGGTAGGAATACCCTTGACGTTTGCCTTGGTGCCCACGGGCATGAAGATCGGCGTCTCGATGTCGCCGTGCGGGGTGTGAAGCACGCCGGCACGCGCATGCGTCGTCGGATCCTCGGCGATCAGATCGAATTTAAAAAGGCTCTGGTCCATAAACTGGAACTCCTTGGTTGCGGTTCATACGCAAACCATTATACGGGCAACCCGCAAAGAGCACCGACTCGACAGAAACTGATGCAAAGGGGTCATAGTCGTTTAAGAACGTCCCCAACGACTACTTAAGAGCACCGACTCGACAGAAACTGGCGCAAAGGGGTCATAGTCATTGGGATCATTTCCAACAGCCAAGGCAACGCCGATGCTCTGGCAATGCCAGCGAGCGGTCGCCAGGGCGAACAAATTGGCATGAAAAGAGGACGGCATAGACCTTCTGGTCATGCCGCCCTCTTTGAATGACAAGTTGTCGCTCTGGTGACCGCGCAGCGTCGGCCCGTTACGGCGTTTGGTAAAACGTCGTAACCCCTAAGGCCGCTGGCCCATACCACCCTCGAGGGTGACGGTCTCGCCGTTCATGTACTTAAAGTCGGGACCGCAGAGCTGAACGACCACGCGGCCGATTTCCTTCTCGACGTCGCCGTAGTGACCCGCCGGCGGCATGTGGACGTTGGCCTTAAACGCCTCGGGATAAGCATCCTGGAAGTTCTCGAGCGCAGCGGTCCAAGCAAGCGGGCACACGATGTTGACGTTGATGCCGTCCTTGCCCCACTCGTTGGCGGCAACGCGAGTCAGACCACGGATGCCCTCCTTGGCGGCGGCATAGCTGCACTGACCATAGTTGCCAAACAGGCCGGCGCCCGAGGCAAAGTTGACCACGGAGCCCTTGGTCTCCTTCAGGTGCGGATAGGCCTTCTGCATGTACAGATAGGTGGCATACAGACCGGAATAAATGGCTAGGTTAAACTGATCCATGGTATGGTCGGCGATGGTCACACCCGAGGCGCTGGCCTGAGCATTGTTGACGACGGCGTCGATGCGGCCGAACTCCTCAATGGCCTTGTCGATAACGTTCTGGACGACAGCCTCGTTGTCCTGACCAGCCGAAACATCGGCCTGAACAGGCAGAACCTTGACACCGTACTCGGCCTCGAGGGACTCCTTGGCGGCCTCGAGCTTGGCGACGTTGCGGCCGGTGATAACGAGGTTCGCGCCCTCCTTTGCAAAAGCGATATCGATGCCGTAACCGATGGAGCCAGCGGAGCCGTCCTTAAGCGTGGCCTTGCCGCCGCCGG
>CABQNA010000283.1 GCA_902465425.1 uncultured Collinsella sp. | reverse complement strand
GCTCACGAAAACGATCCTCGCCCTCGGTCTCAAAAATCTCGGTTACCGACTTGCCGCAACGGCGCACGACCAGACGGTCGGTGTCGATAAAACGCCGCTTGAACATGGTGCCGACGTTGCGCGCAAGCGTCGATTTGCCCGCGCCCAAAAAGCCGATAAAGAAGATATGGTCGCAGCCGTGTTTGGTGTGCTGGGACATAGCGAGACCTATTCCTCGCAGGGAAGATCGCGCAGGGCCCGGCGCTCAAAGATACGGAAGATCTGCGTATACCACAGGTCCTGGGTTGCCTGCGGCTTGACTAGGATGGTATCGACGCCGGCGAAGTTGCCGCTCCACACGTCCGTGTAGAGCTGATCACCGATCAGCACTGCCTCGTCGGCCGTGGCGCCGAGGCGCTTAAGACCCGCCTTGAGGGCAAACGGCGCCGGCTTCATGGCGTGGCTGATGGCCTCGAGTCCCAGCTCGCGTGCAGAGCTCATGACCTGGTCGCGATGCCAGTTGTTGGACACCATGCACAGCTTGAAGCCTTTGGCGCGGGCGGCGTCGAGCCAAGCGGAAACCGCGGCGGGAACCTGCTCGGTGTCGCGCGGCACCAGGGTGTTATCGCGATCGAGCAGAATGGCGCGTTTGCCGTCGGCCCACAGGGTATCGAGGTCGATGCGATCGACCGAGGCAACGTATCGTTTGGGGCTAAAAATCCTCATGTTAATTCCAAGACTGTTGATGCTCTTCGTAGGTTTGCGAGAAGTACTCCTCGTCCTGCGTAATGTAGAAATACAGGTCCTCGGAGTCGGTCGGCTCAAGCGTGGCCTTGAGTGCCTCGAGCGACGGAGAGCAGATGGGCGTGGGCGGCAGACCCTCGTGTTTATAGGTGTTATACGGACTATCGCTCTGCAGGTCGTCGGCGGTAACCTCGCCCCCGGTGACATACATCATGGTAGCATCGCTGTTGAGATAGCGCAGACCGTCGAGCTTGCCGGCAAGGCGGTTGTAGAAGACCGAGGCCACGTGCGCACGTTGATCGGCGTTGAGGCCCTCGCGCTCAACGATAGAGGCCAAGTTGACGATGTCGTAGTCGGACATCTCCACGCCGTAGCGTTCCTTGATCTTGGCTTCGCAGCTCGCAAAGTCAAGCGACTTGTACTCGGTCTTAAACTGATCGAGCATGGCGCGAATCACGTCATCGGCCGTCGGCGAATCGCCCAGCGAATAGGTCTTGGGGAACAAGAAACCCTCGAGCGAATCGTTGGCGGCGCCCTTAAGGAAGCTATAGTCGTCAACGTAGTTGGAGGCCTTGGCCTGGTTGAGGAAGTCTTCCTTAGAGATGCTGTCGTAGGCCTGGGCCACACGGTCGGCGACTTGATCGACCGTCAGGCCCTCAGGGATAGTCAGCGCATTCGAGCCCGCGTTGGGGCCTTCCATGAGCTGCTGAACAACCTTGGTCGCATCCATGAGTGTGGTGAACGAATAGGTACCAGGCTTGAGCGACATATCGGCGTTGAGCTTTTTCACCGCCGCATAGTAATCCTTGGGATTTTCGACGATATGGTTCTCGGAGAGAATCGAGGCGATCGTATCGCCCGAAGCACCGTCGGGAATGGTTACCGTAACCTGCTGACCAGCCGTGACCTTCGTATCCTCACCGGCAAAGAAGCCCTTGACGGCCGGCACGACAAAGAAAACGATCGCGACAAGCGCAAGCACGGCGACGACGCCACCGATAATCATAGGCACCGGGGAGCTTTTCTTTTGAGCACCGCGACGAGCATACGTGTTGTAGCTCGAGCGGGTCGCCGGAGCAACGCCATGCGAACCACGAGCGTGATGCGAATGCGATTGGGGGGCCTGCGTTCGCTGGGTAGGTGCCTGCTGCTTAAAGCGGGTACCGCCTGCAGGCTGAGCCGTACGAGCAGTGGGCTGCTGAGCCGCGTGAGAAGCCGAATGCTGAACCGAAC
>CABQNA010000282.1 GCA_902465425.1 uncultured Collinsella sp. | reverse complement strand
TGGCCGGTATAGCGCTCGACGGCCTGTGCCGCTTGGGCCACGAGCATCAGCAGGCCGCCGATACAGGGGATGCCGCGGCGCTCGGCCTCGAGCATCAGACCCGTGCGGGCGGGATTGTAGACAATGTCGATGACGCCCTCGAGCGCATCGAGGCCCTCGAGCGTGCAAGGCGCGTCGGGGCAGTGGGGGAACATGCCGGCAGGGGTGCAGTTGACGAGCAGCGCGGCGTCGGGCTGCTGTGCGATGTTGTCGTAGTTGACCTCGCTCGTGCGTCCCACGGGCACCACAATCGCGCCCAGGTCGCCCAGCACCATGCTTGCCGTGGTGCCGGCGCCGCCGGTGGCTCCGAGCACGAGGACCTTCTTACCGGCAATCTCCACACCCAGCTCCTCGACCAGGCACTGGAAACCGAAGTAGTCGGTATTGTCGCCGCGCAGGCGGCCATCGGGCAGACGCGTGATCGTGTTGACGTTGCCCATGCGTTCGGCGAGCGGGCTCAGCTCGTCCAGGTGGTCCATGACGGCGCGCTTGTAGGGGATGGTCACGTTGGTGCCCTCCCACTCGTCGCCCGTCATAAAGGCCGCGAGGTCTTCGGGCTCGCGCTCAAAACGCACGTACTCGAGCCCCGCGAGCTCCTTGTAGATGGTCGGGGTGTAGCTGTGGCCCAGCACACGGCCCAGGACGCCGTAGGGGCGGGTTGTGGCGACATCAGTCATCTAGAGCACCTCCGTGTAGCTGCCAAAGTAGGTGAAGCTCTCGCACACGTCGTCAATCGAGTCGAGCAGGTCGTCGAGGGCCTTGCTGCCAAAGGGACAGTCCAGATCGAAGTAGAACATAAACTCAAAGTCGCGCCCGGGGATGGGGCGGCTCTCGAGCTTGATAAGGTTGATGTTGAGCGCGTAGAAGCGCTCGAGCACGCGATAGAGGGCGCCCGGTTCGTTGGCCGTGGTGATCATGAGCGAGGTACGGTTGGCGCCGGGGTAGACGCGCGGCTCGCGGCTGATGACGACAAAGCGCGTGTAGTTGTTGTCCGAGTCCTGGATATTGGGCTCCAGCACCTCCAGACCGTAGAGCGCCGCGCAGCTGCGCGAGGCGATGGCGGCGACGTCGGTGCGCTCGGAGTTGGCGACCATCTCGGCCGACATAGCCGTGTTGGGATACTTGGTGGCGTGCAGATCGTGTGCCTCGATAAAGCCGGCACACTGGGCGATGGCCTGGCCGTGGCTATAGACCTCACGAACATCCTGCAGCTTGGTGCCGGGCTTGACGAGCAGGTTGTGGTCGATCTTGAGGCGCAGCGAGCGCACAATGTGGAAGTCGAACTGCGCGAGCAGGTCGTAGACCGCGTTGACCGAGCCCGCGGTGGAGTTTTCGATGGGCAGTACGCCAAACTCGCAGAAGCCGTCGCGCACAGCGCGCATGACGCCCTCGAAGGTCTCGAAGAACGCAATATCGGGCACGTCGAAGAGCTTGCATGCGGCTATCTGGCTGTAGGCGCCTTCCACGCCCTGGCAGGCGACGCTGGCAGTCTGGGGGAAGGGCGTGTCGAGGGGAGCTGCCGTGGCGTGGGCCTTCTGCGAGACCGTGATGCCCTTGAGTTCGTTGATGTAGCGCTGCTGCTCTGCCTTGCTCATGCTCATGAGGAGGCGGAACAGCGTGATGGTCTGCGCCTCGTAGCGCTCGGGCGCGCGGCCGGCAAGGTTGTTGAGCTTGGAGCGCTCGCGGGCGGGGTCGAAGACGGCCTTGCCCATCTCGATTTTTGATTTGGCGACCTCGGTGGCAATATCCATGCGCTCGACAAAACTGTTGAGGAGCGTGGTGTCGATGCCATCGATGGCCTGGCGAATGTCAGCAAGGTCCATAGGGACCCCTTTCGTGAATGGTTGCCTGGGGTAGGTAATTTGGGACGGGGCTTTTTTAGCTACCCTTTGACTGTCGACGAATCGATGGGTGCCAGGGCAAATAT
>CABQNA010000281.1 GCA_902465425.1 uncultured Collinsella sp. | reverse complement strand
TCCGCGCCCGCCGCTAAATGATTTTTCTGGGACGGGATTAAAGAATCATTTTAGTCTCCGTTCCCGTTGCGAGCGTAAGGCGGACAAAACGCCCCCGTTCGCGAACAGTTCTGTCACCTTGGCGACGTGCGTGGCGCGCACCTGCAGTTTCGCAGCCATAATGGTGGCAAGACAACCAAGAGGGGGAGCGGAATCCATGGCGCTAATCTATATCGTTGAGGACGACGAGCCCATTCGTCGCGAGCTTGCCGATATCCTTACCCGTGCCGGTTTTGAGGTCGAGGCCTGCGAATCGTTTGAGCATGTCTCGCGCGATATTCTCGCCGCCGCGCCCGACCTGGTGTTGCTCGACCTCACGCTTCCCGTCAAGGACGGCCAGCATATCTGCCACGAGGTTCGCCGCGAATCCGAGGTTCCCATCATCGTCCTCACGTCGCGCACGACCGAGATCGACGAGGTCATGGCCATGACGCTCGGCGCGGACGACTTTGTTCCCAAGCCCTACAGCGCCCGTGTGCTTGTGGCGCGCATCAACGCGCTGCTGCGTCGCACCGCGGCGTCAGGCGAGCGCAGCACACTTGTCCACAAGGGGCTGGAGCTCGACCTCGCCCGCTCAATGGTCACCAACACGCAAACCGGCACTAGCACCGAGCTCACCAAAAACGAACTGCGCATCCTCTCGCTGCTTCTGAGCCGCGCGGGCAAGATCGTTTCGCGCTCGGCCATCATGCAGGACCTGTGGGATTCCGACGCCTTCGTGGACGACAACACGCTCACCGTCAACATCAACCGCCTGCGTACTACGCTCGAAAAAATCGGCATCAAGGGGTATTTGACCACGCATCGCGGCCAGGGCTATTCGGTCTAGGGGCCGGCTATGTCATTTGCCAAGTTCTTTAAAGACGCGCTACTTCCCGTCGCCGTGTGGGCGTGCGGCGTGCTGCTGAGCTGCTTTGTACTGACGGTCGCCGGTGCACCCGTCTCTATCGTGGTCGTGGCGGTCGGCGTGTCCTTTATCTTCGGTATGCTCGGCATCGTGATCGAGTACGCTCGCCGTCGCTGTTTTCTGCGTCAGCTGGAGCGCGCGGCAGAGGAGCTCGAGAGTCCCGCATGGGTGCAGGAGATGGTGCAATGCCCGACCTATGCCGAGGGCGAGCTCGAATACGAGGTCTTGCGCCGGGTGGGCAAAGCTGCCTGCGACGAGGTTGCCGAAGGTCGGCGTCAGACCGATGACTATCGCGACTATATCGAGAGCTGGGTCCACGAGGCCAAGCTGCCCCTGGCGGCGGCTCACCTGATTTTGGAAAACCTGGATGGCAGCGAAGACGACCTGTCGCGTGTGGATGACCTGGGTCGCGAGCTGGCTCGCGTGGAGCGCTATATTGACCAGGCACTGTACTACGCGCGCTCGGAAGTCGTGGAGCGCGACTACCTGATTCGCCGCTGGGATCTCAAGACCTTGGTGACGGGCGCGATTAAGGCCAACGCGCGCGAGCTCATCGCGGCGCACGTGGCCCCGGTGTGCGAGAACCTCGACTTTGAGGTCTTTACCGACGAGAAGTGGCTCGAGTTTATTCTGGGGCAGCTCATCCAGAACAGCATTAAATACGCGCGCGAGGACGGTGCGAAGATCGTGTTTTCGGGCGCGTTGCTGGATGAGGGCCTGGCGAGCGAACGCATCGAGCTCACCGTCGCGGACAACGGCTGCGGCGTGAGCACGGCCGACCTGCCGCGCGTGTTCGAGAAGGGTTTTACCGGCGATAACGGCCGAACCACCAAGTGCGCAACGGGCATCGGCCTCTACCTGGTGGCGCGCCTGTGCTCCAAGATGGGCATCGACGTCACCGCAGCATCCGAGCCCGGCGAAGGCTTTGTCGTAACATTCGCCTTCTCGGCCAACAAATTCCAATATTTCGAGTAGTGCACGCGGCAGACGTCCGCCCAAACAAAACGTGCCGCCCCAAACG
>CABQNA010000280.1 GCA_902465425.1 uncultured Collinsella sp. | reverse complement strand
GATCGCGGTGACATCGCCGAGCGTGGCGCTCATGAGCATAAACTGCGTGTGAGGCAGGGTGAGCAGCGGCACCTGCCAGGCCCAACCGCGATCGGGGTCGGCAAAGTAGTGGAACTCGTCCATGGCGACGCAGCCAACATCGGCATCTTCGCCCTCGCGCAGTGCGTCGTTGGCAAGGATCTCTGCCGTGCAGCAGATGACGGGCGCCTTGGTGTTGATGTGCGTGTCGCCGGTGATCATACCGACGTTATCGCGGCCGAGCACCTGTACCAGGTCGAAGAACTTTTCGCTGACCAGAGCCTTGATAGGAGCCGTGTAGTAGCAGCGCTTGCCCTGCGCCATGCCCATAAAGAGCATGCCCAGCGCGACAAGCGACTTGCCCGATCCGGTCGGTGTTCCCAAAATGACGTGATCGCCGGCGGCAAGATCCATGAGGGCCTCTTCTTGGTGGTCCCACAGCTCAATGCCGCGGTCGCTCGTCCATTCAAAGAAACGTTCGAAGGCCTGATCGGGCGTGAGCCATGGCTCGGGCTCGCTACCATCCTCGGGCTCCCACCAGGTGGGGGAGAGCGCGCCGAGCGAGCCAAACTCGGCTTCGGTTCCCGTGCCGCCCGAGAACGAGCTGGCGGCGCCGGCGCCGGAGACGGTGCTGGCGGCGGTATCTGTCGTGGTCTGTGCCATGTGGTTGCTTTCTCTCGCGTTTGTCCGCCAACTATTATGGCGTAGCGGCGGCGCGGGGTACCAGCGCGCGAGAAAATGCAGGAAATGGGCGTTCTGCCCAGCCGTTTGGTGCGGTTGCCAGCTAAGTGAGTAGACTTTTTGCGATGTCGCGAGCACATGGCTTTTGCACAAGGGCTCTACCTGCGGTTTTAGTATTGGTTATGCGGGTTGTGCTTGGCTATTGCAAAAAAGTCTACTCACTTAGATTTGAGGGTCGTTCGCTGGCGCCTATTCGCGCTTGTTTGCCGACGTCGCGACCATCAGAAGCCCCTAGGACTCTTGCGGCAGGCGTTTCTTGCCTTTGCGGGCGCGGTTTTTAAAGTTCTCGACGGCCTCTTCCATGCCGAGAGGCACGTAGGTGAGTTCATCGAGGTTTTCGGGCAGGTAGCAGGCAAGGCTTTGCTCCTGCGCGCGGCCTACTGTGAGCTGTTCGTCGGTTGGCTGCGCTCCGGGCGTGGCGCAAATGCCATAGACAGCGGCACCCATCTCGCGCGTGCGGCACTCGTACTCGGTCTCGGGATGCTCGGGATGGTCGCGGCGGACGTCGTCACTAACCCAAAGCGTGTCGTAGCCGGCCGCGGCAAACTGCCCCAGGGCGTAGTCGCGCAATGGCTTGCTATCGGTTCGCAGCGTGACGGTAGCGCCGGCTGCAAAGAGCGAGCGGTAGAGCATCAGATGGTCGACATGGACGAGTCGTTTTTTGGCGTACTTGGCCTTGGGCTGTGGCGTGGGAAAGTTAATGGTGATGGCATCGAGCTCGCCTGCGGCAAACAGCTGCGGCAGCGATGCGGCACCTCGGGGCAGGACGAGTGCGTTGGACAGCTCCTGCTCGCAGATTTTCTGTGCGGCATAGGCGATGCAGATAGGCTCCTGGTCCATACCGATAAAGAGCGTGTTTGGCTCGTGGGCCGCGCGCTCTACAAGGTACGTTCCCTTGCCACAACCAAGATCAAGGTGAAGGTGCTCGAAGGGCTTGCCGCCTGCGGGCGCGCAAGCCTCGCGCCAATCTCCGGCATAGGCCTCGGGATTCGTCTCAATCGCATCGGCGTAGCGCTCCAGGCGCTCCTCGAGCACAAAGTTCTTAGGCGTGCGAACGTGGACGGCTCCCATGAGGCTCCTTGGTCATAAGTATGGAACGCATGGCTGCGCGTTCCGTCAATGGGTTGAAAAAGAGTGGGCATAGTTTGCCCGAAAGACGCGGTGCGGCTCGGCGGCGAGTCGTCGGTGCCTACAGGCGCTTGAGAATCACATAGCGGTTGAGC
>CABQNA010000279.1 GCA_902465425.1 uncultured Collinsella sp. | reverse complement strand
CCCGGCGACAACGGAGGCCGCAAGCCCCGCCGTCACCACGACGCCGAGTAACAGCCGCACATAATCAGCTCAACAAGGGCGACTCCGGACAGGGGTCGCCCTTTTGCTATTCCCGGCGGGATACACGGCTTCAGATGGGGCTTTGATGCATGGGTGGTCTGTTGTTGTGCAAATGGGTATCATACTGAGGTTACTGCATCGACTCTGTGATGCATTGTTGTACGTTCCCGACGGTCGGTTTGCCAGAAGCGCCCCGCCGGTTGTTTCAGACCCGTTTCGAAGAAAGGAAACAACACTCACCTATGGCAGCTAAAAAATCATCTCCCTTGAAGATCATCCCGCTCGGCGGCCTTGATGGCATCGGTAAGAACATGACGGTCTTCGAGTGCGGCGACGACCTGGCCTCATGTTCCCCGACGACTCACAGCCCGGTATCGACCTGGTCCTCCCGGATTACACCTACGTTCTGGAGAACGAGGAAAAGCTTCGCGGCATCATCGTCACTCACGGCCACGAGGACCACACCGGTTCGCTTCCGTATCTGCTGCAGGACCTCAACAACAAGGTGCCCATCTTCTCGAGCAAGCTGACGCTCGGCTTTATCGAGGGCAAGCTCTCCGAGTTCCGCATTCGTGCACCCAAGTTCCGTGAGGTCAAGGGCGGCAGCCACGTCAATTTGGGTGGCATCTCGCTCGACTTCTTCTCGATGACGCACTCTATCCCGGGCGCTCTGGGCGTGTTTATCCGCACCAACCAGGGCACCGTTATGCACACCGGCGACTTTAAGCTCGACCAGACGCCCATCGACGGCGTTACGCCCGACTATGCCGCTATCAGCCGCTTTGCCAAGCAGGGCATCGACCTGTTGCTGTCCGACTCCACCAACGCCACGGTTCCGGGCTTTACCAAGTCCGAGGCCGAGGTTGGCCCCAATCTGCTGCATGCCATCAAGAATGCTCCGGGCCGCGTGTTCGTCGCGTCGTTCTCGAGCCACATCCATCGTCTGCAGCAGATCTGCGACGCTGCCCGCAAGTGCGGCCGCAAGGTCGTCGTGACCGGTCGTTCCATGCTCACCAACACCCGCGTGGCGCGCGAGCTCGGTTATCTCAACATTGATGATGCCGATATCATCGATGCCTTCGATATTGACAACCTGCCCGACGACAAGATTGTCGTCATGTGCACCGGTTCGCAGGGCGAGCCTCTGTCGGCCCTTTCGCGCATGGCCAACGGCGAGCACAAGACGCTCTCCATCCATGAGGGCGATACCGTCATCCTCTCGGCAACGCCGGTCCCCGGTAACGAGAAGGCTGTTCAGCAGGTCGTCAATAGCTTGGCCAAGCTTGGCTGCGACGTGTGGGATAAGAACCGCGCCCTCGTCCATGTCTCGGGCCACGGCAGCCAAGAGGAGCTCAAGCTTCTGATGGCCATGGCCAAGCCCACCTACTTTATGCCGGTTCACGGCGAGGCCGTGCACTTGCGCGCCCATGCCCAGCTTGCCCGTAAGATGGGCATCAAGGAAGATCATATCTTTATCCTCGACAACGGAGATACGCTCGAGATGCGTGGAGGTATCGTCAAGCGCGGTACGCCCGTCGAGTCTGGCGTCGTCTACGTCGACGGTCTGCGCATCGGCGATACCGACCCCATCGTCCTGCGCGATCGTCAGAAGCTTGCCAACGACGGTATGGTCACGGCTGTCGCTATCGTCTCGCTCAAGCACAAGAAGATCGAGGCCATCGAGTTCTCGGGCCGCGGCGTCTCGTTTGCCATCGACGACCAGTTCTCCGAGGATGCCTCCGCGTCTATTATGAAGACGATCGAGAAGGGTAAGTTTAGCTTTACCAGCAGCGGTTCCGATGCCATTCGCAAGGCCGTGCGCGACTCGCTCTCCAACTTTATCTGGAGCCGTACGCGCACTCGTCCGATGATCATCCCGGTCGTCATGGAGGTTTAGTTTGGCGCGCGGATCTGCACAAAACGCCA
>CABQNA010000278.1 GCA_902465425.1 uncultured Collinsella sp. | reverse complement strand
GCTGGTCTACGCCGATCACGCTGCCGCCGAGGCCGCGGCCCAGATCGCAAAGGACATCATCGCCGACGTCACTGCCGAGCTCGAGGTCTTCGACCCCGGCTTTACCTGCACCGTCGAGATTGCCGACGACGCCGAGGTCGAGGCCATGGACCAGAAGTCCGCGCTTGCTCTCATCCGTGCCCTGCGTCTTGCCCCTAACGGCGTGATTCGCCGCAACGTCGCCACCGACGGCTCCGTCGAGGTTTCCTCCAACATCGGTGTGGTTGCCACTTCTGACGACGAGGTCAAGATCATGCTGTCCCCGCGCTCCTCGATCACTTCGCTGCAGAACGAGTTCAAGGATCGCCTGCAGATGCTGGCCGATGTCCTGGGCTTCGACGCCAAGTTCGAGTTCGAGTATCCCGGCTGGAGCTATGCCGAGCATTCGCCGGTCCGCGACGTCTTTGTCGAGAGCTATCGCGAGCTCTTTGGCTCCGAGCTGCGCATCGAGTCCATTCACGCCGGCCTAGAGTGCGGCCTGTTTGCCGAGGCCCTGCACGGCCTGGACGCCATCGCCGTGGGCCCGACGCTCTCCGATGTCCACACCCCGGACGAGAGCATGGAGCTCGCTTCTGCCGAGCGCTTCTACGAGCTGCTCATCGACGTTCTCAAGCGCCTTGCCGCGTAAAGGTTGCCTTGGTTAAGCCGCTCTAAAACGGCTGGCTATGAAAACGGCCGCCTGGCGTAATGCCGGGCGGCCGTTATTCGTTACAGTGCGAGGATCCCCAGATGCTCAAGCAAGATCTTAAGCCCGATGAGAACGAGTACGACGCCACCCACGATGGTGG
Source organism: uncultured Collinsella sp. (assembly GCA_902465425.1). Lineage (GTDB taxonomy): Bacteria > Actinomycetota > Coriobacteriia > Coriobacteriales > Coriobacteriaceae > Collinsella. The sequence continues at coordinate 1,178 of CABQNA010000278.1, read as the reverse complement.
CGGGTTTTTCGTAGCGCGCGCCAAAGGTGTGGCCGATCGCTACGCCGGCAACGGAGAAGATAAACGTTGTGACGCCGATAAGCGATACAGCGGGAACGATGTAAACCGAGAGCGCCGCAAATGAGATGCCTACGGCTAGGGCGTCGATTGAGGTGGCGATGGCGAGGATCAGGTATTCGCCCAGGTCAATCTTTTCGGCATCCTTGCCGTCGTCTTCATCCTCGTCTTCGGTAAAGGCTTCCCACAGCATTTTGCTGCCGATGAAGGCCAAAAGGATAAAGGCGATCCAATGGTCGATGGGTCCGATGATGCCCATGAATTGACTGCCGAGCGCCCATCCGATTACGGGCATGCCGGCCTGAAAGCCGCCAAAGAACAGGCCGAGCACCACGGCGACTTTAAGGTTGATCTTTTTCATGCCGAGGCCCTTGCAGATGGAAACGGCAAAGGCGTCCATCGAAAGGCCAACGGCGAGCAACACGAGCTCTGCGAGTCCCATAGTCTGGCTCCCTCTCTGCGGGCAGGCCCGCATGTACCTCTGGTGGGGGAGCAACAAAAAGAGACCCGTGGCGTACGCGTTGCGCGCACAACCACGAGTCTCGTTCATTAAGGCAAGCCAGGCCGCATTGGCCAGTATGTTGACTTGCCGCGCCACCGGAGGCGAACCCGGTCACGCGACTACTCCCTCATTTATGTGATTCTCGATGCTACCACATGAGTAGTCAATTTGGGACGGGCTCTTTTGACTCCTAAATAGCTACCCCAGCGGTGTTCGCTCATTCTGTAAGCATCGGATTTCGCGAGCGCTGCAGACGCAAACCGTGAGAAACTATTTAGCGTTTATGGAGCGTATACGATGGGAGCGATGCCTTGGATAAGAACGAGCTGCAAAAGCGTATGGAACAGGCCATCCGCCTGACGGCACCTGGTCAGCCGATCCGCACTGCCCTCGACATGATCATCGCCGGTCACCTGGGCGCCCTTATCTGCGTTGGCGACACCGAAAACGTGCTTGCTGCCGGTAACGACGGCTTCCCGCTCAACATTTCGTTCACCTCGAACCGTCTATTCGAGCTCTCCAAGATGGACGGCGCCATTGTCATCGACGGCGACCTCACCCAGATCCTGCGCGCCAACTTCCACCTCAATCCCGATCCCTCGCTTGCCACGAGCGAGAC
>CABQNA010000277.1 GCA_902465425.1 uncultured Collinsella sp. | reverse complement strand
GCCGCCCGAGCCGGTAATGGCGCAGGTCATTTGGGCCGTCGGCAGCACGGTCGCGGCACCCTCGAACAAGTCGCGGGCGCAAGCGCGGACGTCAGTGTGGTGACGCTGGTACTTGGCGTAGACAATCTGGTTGTCGTCGTTGAGCACAGCGAGCTTAACGGTGGTGGAGCCCACGTCGATGCCCAGGTGCAGATTGCCACGAGCGTTCTCGGGGTTGAAGATCGCGCCTTCGGGGGCCTGGGCGGCGGCTACGGGCTCAGCGGCGGTGGCGGGCTCGCTGACGACGGACGTCTCCCCTGCCACGTTCTTGGCATCGGCAACTGCCTCAGCAACTTTCTCGGCAGCCGCGGTCGCGGCCTTCTGCGCTGCGTCCACCACGGCGGGCGCAGCCTCGCGTGCGGCAGCGACCACACGGTCTTTAATGCCCTCGACGAGTTTGCTCATCTGTCTCTCCTCTTAGTTGTTGGACTCGACGGTTGCGGTGGTGTCGACCGCGTCCTCGAGCTGCAGATTCAATAGCTTCATGCCGTATTCCGGCACGTTGATATCGATGGGTTGGCCATACAGGTCGCCGGGGCGCACAAAGGCGATGACCGTCATAATGCGCGCCATGGTCTCGGGCGATTCAGAAAGGTCACGCTCAAACCAACGTTGGATCATGCCGACCTCGGCACTCACGACATAGGTAACGTAGTAGTCAAAGAAGGTGCCCAGCGCCAAGCCCAAAATGCCCGTCTGTGCACGCGGCACCACGGCCTCGCGTGCGGTATCGATGATCTTTTTAATAAAGGCGGGGTCGCCGCCCGGGCCCAGCAGGGCCCCAATAAGGTCGCGATTAGCCGCAAGATAGCGTAGCAGCTCAACCGAACCGGGTGCCGGCTCGAGCTCGTCGATGTTGCGGTAAAGATCGGGTAATTGAGCTGCGGTGATAAGCTCCACCCGCTCACGAATCTCGGCAAGCAGGCCGTCCTCGATCTGGCTGATAAAGTCGGGGATATCGCGGTAGTGCGAATAGAACGTGCGGCGCGTAAGGCCGGCACGCTCGGTGAGCGACGCGACGTTAATGCGCGAAAGGTCGCCGCTTTCGGCAAGCTCGCTGGCAAGTGCCTGGCGAAGGGCACGCTGCGAGCGAAGAGACCGGCGATCGCATTTCTCGAGCTGGGACAAGCGTCCTCCTTGTTACTCAGCCTGTGCGCTATTGCACAGTGCGAGTATTATTGCACACCGTGTGTATCAACACGTAAAGGCAATATTTGGAATGTGACGAAGGGGCAGTCCCTTTGTCACATCCAGCGACCGCCTAGGTTGTGCCGGTTGCGCCAGGCTTTTAGAGCGGCATTACCGATTGTCCAAAATGTCATTCGTGGGTAGAATAGTGTCGACGGCAGCCCAAGTTCTGGAAAGCTGGGCAGCGCCGTTGCTTGGATTAAGGGGTCAACGCCTTAGCGGCGGCGACCCCTTTTACGTTGCTTTGAACGTTGCTTGAGTGCCTCGGAAAGTCCGACGAGCGCTGTGAAGAACGAGACCAAAGCGGTCAGAAGTCTCACGAAATCAATCAGATCGGTCATGGGCATCACCTCCCATCAGATGGAGGGCGTTGCCCGGCACATGGAACTGCCGTCAACGATACCGATTCTACCAGAGCTTAGTTATATATACGAATATATGTTCGTATTCCAAGCACACAGACCCCTGTGACAAAGGGGCTGTCCTTTTGTCACATTATTCGATGACGGTGCGAGAGTTTTGCTTGCGCATGGTGGCGAGCATGTGTTTGGGGACGGCGTGGACCATGCAGCTGCCGATGGTCGCGCTCGCGGCGGCCTTGGCCGCGTCACTGCCATTCTTGGTCGCGTAGCTGTGGCGGAAACGCTTGAGCATGGCGATGTCGTTGCCGCCGTCGCCGTAAACCGCGACCTCGTCCTCGGCAATGCCGTAGTAGCCCGCCAGCCAGGCCACACTCTCGCCCTTGTTGCACGCCACGTCCGTAATCTCGAACATCACCGGATCGAACGG
>CABQNA010000276.1 GCA_902465425.1 uncultured Collinsella sp. | reverse complement strand
CGCCGCCGATAAGCCCACCGAGCGAACGCTGCGGATTGGCGATGGGGGCCGTGGTCTCCTCGCGCATGACGTCGAGCACGCGGCGCATGGCAGCGACGGCGTGGGCCTCGCCGGTCAGACGCGCCTCGCGAACGGCCATGACGGCGCCCATGCTGAGCCCCAGTTCCTCGCACGCATCGAGCAGCTGCTCACCGTCGTCGAAGATTTCCTTGGCCGAGACGCCGGGGGAGAGCGACGAGGCAGAACCGGGGAGCTCGATAAACGTTGCGTAATCGACATTGTCGAGCTTGCGCAGCATGGGGACGACGGTGTCATCGGGCGCGCCGTCGGTCTCAAAGACGGAGTAGGCTTGGCCGCCCACCTCGGTGCGGTAGGTGCGGCAGAAGGCGATGTTTACGTGGGCGTAGGCGAGCAGGTTGGTGAGCGCGGCGAGTACACCGGGGACGTCTTTGTGCGCCACGAAGAGCGTGGAATACATGCCCGAGATGTCGACGCCGACGCCGTTAATGCGGCTGATGCGCATCTTGCCGCCGCCCAGGCTCTCGCCGCGAACCTGTGCCGTGGCGCCCGTGTCGTCGACCATGTCGATGTCGACGGTATTGGGGTGGATGGAGGCGTCGTCGCCCTTGATGTCAAAGTGATATTCGAGGCCCTGCTCGCTTGCGAGGTTGAAGGCCTGCTTGATGTTCTCGTCATCGGTGTCGAGGCCCAGGATGCCCGCGACGAGCGCACGGTCGGTGCCGTGGCCGCGGTAGGTGTGGGCGAAGGAGTTCCACAGGCCAAAGGTGACTTTGGTGATGCGGCCTTCCAGCAGGCTGGCGGCCACCTGTGCGCAGCGCAGGGCGCCGGCGGTGTGCGATGAGCTGGGGCCGACCATGACGGGCCCCAAGATCTCGAATGCTGAGGTCGTAGCTAGTGTTTGCGGCTTGCCTGCCATGGGTGCTCCTTTAAGTGGCTCGTCGTCCCGAGGGGCGGGGCATACTCTGTCCCGTCGTTCCGAGGGCTTTGGTATTTGGTCGCCTGCTCGGGCAGTCCTGCTCGCACGGAGGCCACATTAAGTGGCCTCCGGCTCGTGCGGAACTCGCGATCGACCAGATACCAAAGCCCTCGGAACTTAGGATACATGGTTGGAGTCGCTCTGCTGCGAAATTTATCGGCCTGTGATTTATTCCATGTCCCAGGTAGGCTCATCTTCACAACCTTTAAATAAAAAAGAAGTACCGGTTGGGGCCGGTACTTCTTTTGGTGCGTTGTTATTTGGCTGTTGCTTTTCGAGTTAGCTTACAGGCCGCAGGCTGCTTTGAGTTCTTCGACTCGATCGGTTTTCTCCCAGGTGAAGTCGGCGTCTTCGCGGCCGAAGTGACCGTAGGCTGCCGTCTTTTCGTAGATGGGGCGACGCAGGTCTAGGTCACGGATGATTGCACCCGGGCGCAGGTCGAAGGTCTTCTCTACGGCCTCGACGATCTTGTCCTCGGCAACATGCGCGGTACCAAAGGTGTCGACCATGATTGAAAGGGGCTTGGAAACGCCGATGGCGTAGGCGAGCTCGACTTCGCAGCGGTCAGCTAGGCCGGCGGCGACCACGTTCTTGGCAACCCAGCGCGCGGCATACGCGGCGGAGCGGTCGACCTTGGTGCAGTCCTTGCCGCTAAAGGCACCACCACCGTGACGGCCGTAGCCGCCGTAGGTGTCGACAATGATCTTGCGGCCGGTGAGGCCCGTGTCGCCCATGGGGCCGCCCACGACAAAGCGACCGGTGGGGTTCACGTAGATGTCCGCGTTGTCCCACGGCATGTTCTCGGCGGCCATGACCGGGGTGATGACGTGCTCGATGAGGTCGGCCTTGATCTTGCCCATGTCCTCGATCTCGGCGGCGTGCTGTGTGGAGATGACGATGGTCGTGACCTCGACGGGCTTGCCTTCCTCGTAGCGCACGGTGACCTGGGTCTTGCCGTCGGGACGCAGATAGGCGAGGGTACCGTCGTGGCGCACGGCGGCCAGGCGCTCGGCCAGGCGGCTTGCCAGGTAGTGCGGCATGGGCATGAGGGTCTTGGTCTCGTTGGAG
>CABQNA010000275.1 GCA_902465425.1 uncultured Collinsella sp. | reverse complement strand
AACGCAAACCCCAGGGCAAGCGTTGTCGTCACCACAACCGTCGGTGCCAGGCAAACCACCACGTACCGCCGGCGAGAATACACAACGCCTTCGGCGCAGGCATAGATCATCGCCGTCTCGCGATTCGCCCCAAAGGTCACCTTCGCGCCCGCAGGCGCCAGCAGCTTAAAAAACACACCGTGCACCAGCTCGTGCACGGCGAACGACGCCATTGAGATCGCAGCCAAGCCGACTATCCAGCCCACGACCGCCGTCCAACCGTCCGCGTCAGCCGCATCCAGGTCCGCGGGTCCGCCCAGCAGCATAAACACCGGCACCAAACACACGGCAAATGCGCCAAGCACGGCCATTCCCCACACAAAGCAGGCGTGCAGAAAATCCTCGTCTTCAAACGCATGTATGTTGGAAATCTCATTCATAGCTTCTTAGGATAGCGCCCCTGCCACGTACCCGTCCGCATGTGCGATAATGTTGAACGATATGCACGAATTGACCACCGCGCCGCCGAGCCCCACGCCCGGCTGCGCTCTCACCATATGCGAAGGAGTCCCATGGCATCCAAATACTCCATGAACGACCGTCCCAGCTGGCCTCGCCGCGCCATCGTTACCGCCGGCGAGCCCTATGGCAACAAGGGCCTTCACTTTGGCCACGTTGGCGGCGTCTTTGTCCCGGCCGACTTCTTCGCCCGCTTCCTGCGCGACCGCCTGGGCCGCGAGAACGTCATCTTCACCTCGGGCACCGACTGCTACGGCTCGCCCATCATGGAGAGCTACCGCAAGCTCAAGGAGAACGAGGGCTACGACAAGTCCATTAGCGAGTATGTCGAGTCCAATCACTCCCGCCAGGCCGCGACCCTCAACAACTACAACATCAGCTGCGACATCTACGGCGGCTCGGGCCTTGAGCCGGCTGCGCAGATTCACAACGAGGTGACCGCCGAGATTATCAAGCGCCTGCACGAGCAGGGCACCATCTCCAAGCGCTCCACGCTGCAGTTCTACGATGCCAAGGCCGGCACGTTCCTCAACGGCCGTCAGGTGATCGGCCGCTGCCCCATCCAGGGCTGCAAGTCCGAGAAGGCTTATGCCGACGAGTGCGACCTGGGTCACCAGTTTGAGCCCGAGGAGCTCATCGCGCCCAAGAGCCAGCTCACCGGCGAGGTGCCCGAGCTGCGCCCGGTCGACAACCTCTACTTTGACCTGCCGGCCTACCTCGACTTTATGAAGACCTATACCGCCAAGCTCGCCCAGAACCCGCAGGTTCGCTCCGTGGTCTCCAAGACCATGGAGGAGTGGCTGCTGCCGGCACAGCTCTACATCCAGAACAAGTTCCGTGAGGCCTTCGATGCCGTCGAGGATCAGCTTCCTGAGCACACCGTGCTGGAGCCCGAGGGCAACAAGAGCAGCTTTACCGTCACCTTCCCCAGCTGGAAGGAGCGCGACGACGCCCACGCGGTGCTCGCCAACGGCGGCGTGCGCTTCCGCAGCGGCAAGGCGCTCGTGCCCTTCCGCATCACCGGCAACATCGACTGGGGCGTTCCGGTGCCCGAGGTCGACGGCGTGACCGACGTCACCTGCTGGTGCTGGCCCGAGAGCCTGTGGGCGCCCATCAGCTACACCCGCACCGTGCTCGCACGCGATGCCAAGGCCGCCGGCGTGACCGAGGGTGTCGCCGCCCAGGACGCCGCCCTTATGGGCGAGCCCGCCGCCGATTCCACGCAGGTCCCCGCGCCCACCTACCAGCACAGCTCGCTCGACTGGCGCGACTGGTGGTGCTCTGACGACGCGCAGATCTACCAGTTCATCGGCCAGGACAACATCTACTTCTACTGCATCGCGCAGACCGCCATGTGGGAGGCCCTGGGTTGGGACCTTACGCAGAGCACCGTCAGCGCCTGCTATCACCTGCTCTACATGGGCAAAAAGGCGAGCTCGTCCTCGCAGACGCCTCCCCCGCCGGCAGATGACCTGCTCAACCACTACACCTGCGAGCAGATGCGCGCGCATTGGCTGTCGCTCGGCCTGTCCGAGAAGCCGGTGAGCTTTAGCCCCAAGGCATACGACACGCGCG
>CABQNA010000274.1 GCA_902465425.1 uncultured Collinsella sp. | reverse complement strand
TTGCCTACGAGGAATGCCTCTACTTGCAACTCGCGCTGCGCCTGCGCAGCGACGGCGGCTTGGTCGACGTGGTGCCTTACGCGCATAATGCGGGCGAGCATCTGGGCGCGCTTAAACAGGCCCTTCCGTTTTCGCTGAGCGACGAGCAGGAGGCCGCATTCCAAGACATCCTGCATGACATGTGCGATGGCGGGCGCGTGATGAACCGGCTGCTGCTGGGCGATGTCGGTACCGGTAAGACCGCCGTTGCCGCTTGCGCGCTGGCAGTGGCTGCCGATAGCGGCACGCAGGCCTGCGTTATGGCGCCCACGGGCGTTCTGGCGCGTCAGTATGCCGATAAGACTGGCCCTCTGCTCTCCCAGGCCGGCATGTCCTGGGCACTTCTGACGGGTGCCACGCCGGCCGCAGAGCGCGAGCGCATCCATGCACAGCTGGAATCGGGCGAGCTTGACGTGCTCTTTGGCACCCACGCGGTTCTTTCGGATAACGTTGCGTTCAAGCATCTGTCGCTCGTGGTCATCGATGAACAGCACCGGTTTGGCGTCGGCCAACGCAACGCCCTGCGCGCGAAGGGACCGGGTGCCGATCTGCTCGTTATGACGGCGACGCCCATCCCGCGTACGCTGGCGCTTTCGGTCTACGGCGATCTGGACACGAGCATCATTCGCCATCGGCCCGTCCCTGGTGCTGGCGTGACGACACGCGTGCTCACCGAGTCGAGCCGTGACCTCGCCTATGGCGCCATCCGCGAGGCGCATGAAAAGGGTCAGCAGGCCTACGTGATTTGTCCGCTCGTGGAGCCGAGTGACTCGGCCGATGAGCTGGAAGACGTGCCCGGTATTGCCCGCGACGACGAGGGCCGCGTAACCGTCCCCGTGCCACTGCACGATACGGCAACCGAGCTCGACCGCCTGCGTCTGGCGTTGCCGGGTCTTGCCATCGAGCGCCTTCACGGCCGTATGCCAGCGGGGGAGAAGGATCGGGTCATCGATGCCTTCAAGCGTGGCGAGATCGACGTGCTCGTCTCGACTACGGTGGTCGAGGTGGGCGTCGACGTGCCTAACGCTACCGTTATGGTCATCGAGAACGGTGATCGCTTTGGCTTGGCGGCCTTGCACCAGCTGCGCGGTCGCGTGGGCCGCGGCAGCGTGTCGGGCACCTGCCTGGTTATGACGCACTCCAAGGGCAACGGCGGTGCATCGGCGGCGCAAGACCGTCTCCAGTCGCTCGAAAAAACTTCGGATGGTTTTACGCTTGCCCAGATGGACCTGCGTCTGCGTCACGAGGGCGAAATCCTAGGGTACCGCCAGCATGGCGGTGTGACCCTGCGCTTTGTGGACCTGGACGCCGATGAGGACCTTATCGAATGGGCCCATTTGGACGCGGTCGAGCTCTTGCGGTATGCTTGCAATCTTGACTCTGTGGCGACGCGTCCCTTGCGCGACGCGGTCGCCATGCGTTATCGACATATCTTTAAGGAGGTCAGCGGAGGATGAGAATCATCGGCGGCGAATGGCGCGGTCGTAAGATCGAGGAGCCCCGTGGTCGCGATGTCACCCGCCCCACGACTGATCGCGTGCGCGAGGCGTGCGCATCTATGGTCATGTCGGCATTCGATTTCGATTTGGACGAGGTTCGTGTGCTGGACGCCTTTGGTGGCTCCGGTGCCTTAGGGTTAGAGATGCTCTCTCGTGGGGCCCGTTCGCTCACGACGTTTGAGATCGATCGCAACGCCGCGCGGCTCATTACCAAGAATATCGAGTCGCTCTGCCGTGACCGTGCGCGTTGGCGCGTGGTCACGGGCGACATGCTGGCGAGTGCCTCGCGCGGTCGTGTACCGGGCGGTCCCTTTGATCTGGTCCTGCTCGACCCGCCCTATGCTTTTGGTGCCGAGCCGGTCGAGGAACTGCTGCAGAACCTGGCTCAGCAAGGTCTGCTTGCGTCTGACGCTTACGCCTTGTTTGAGCATGCCGCCGCCGATGCGGGCGCGCATCCGGCAGGCTTTGAGACTGTACGTGAGAAGCGCTACGGCATTACCTCGGTCGACCTGCTTCGTTGGGTCGGCGATGACGATGGTGAG
>CABQNA010000273.1 GCA_902465425.1 uncultured Collinsella sp. | reverse complement strand
CCGCCGAGGAGTACGTCGCCCGCATGGCCGGCTCCGAGCAGCTGCCGCACACCTCGCAGCCGAGTGCCGGCGAGTTCAAGGCACTCTTTGACCGCGTGCGTGCTGACGGCCACGACAGCGCGATCTTTATCTCGCTGTGCAGCGAATGGTCCGCCTGCTATTCCAACGCATGCCTGGTCGCCGAGACCCACGAGCTCGACGTGCGCTGCATCGATTCGCGCACCGGCTCGGGTGCCGAGGGCCTGCTGGTGGAGTACGCGCTCGCCATGCGCGAGGACGGCCGCAGCCTGGACGAGACCGAGGCACAGATCCGCGCGACCCTGCCCGACGCGCACCTGCTGCTGATTCCCCGCACGCTCGAGAACCTCGTTAAGAACGGCCGCGCGCCCAAGCTCGCCGGCCAGCTCACGCAGATGCTCAATATTCGCCTGGCCGTTTCGCCGGAGTGGCAGTCGGGCGAGATCAAGGCCATCAAGAAGGGTCGCGGCGCCAAGCGCATCGTCGCCAACACCATGGCAGATTGCCTCGCGTTTTTGGACGAGCATCCGGGCTCAAGCGTGCGTGTGCTCACGACCGGCGCCGCCGAGGAGCAGGAACTTGTCAACGAGACGCTCGCAGGCCAAGACTATGTAGACGCCGGTACCGGCCCCATCGGCTGCACCATCGCCACCCACGTAGGCGTCGACGCCATCGCCATCAGCTACTGCCCCCGCTACCAGCCCATCCACTAGGGGCACCTTTACCACTTGCGGTGGAATAGGGACTGTTTTTGGCTCATCAGCCGCAAATCAATCCTTATTCCACCGCAACTTAGAAGCAGTTCATTTGGGACGGGGCTAAAAAGACTGGTATCAAATGTTTCAGACCAGTCTTTTTAGCCCCGTCCCATTTTACCTACCCTACATCAGCCCGCTCAGGGCGATGTCGACGGCCTCGTTGAGGTCGTCAGTAATGTGTACCAAATCCGGATCGAGCGGGCTGATCATACCGGCGCTCATCACCGGGCCGTTGAGCCAGTCGAACAGGCCCTGCCAGTACTCGCTGCCCACCAGCACGAGCGGCATGCGCTTGACCTTGTGCGTCTGCACCAGCGTGAGCACCTCGAACATCTCGTCGAGCGTGCCAAAGCCGCCGGGAAACACGATGGCGCCCGAGCTGTACTTAACGAACATGGTTTTGCGCACAAAGAAGTAACGGAAGTTCATACCGAGGTTTACGTATTTATTGAGCCCCTGCTCGTGCGGCAATTCAATGCCCAGGCCAACTGACTTGCCGTTGACACTCGCCGCTCCCCTGTTGGCCGCTTCCATGATGCCGGGGCCGCCACCGGTGATAACCGCCACGCCACGTTGCGCGATCTTGCGCCCGACGGTACGCGCCGCCTTGTAGAGCGGATCGGTCTTAGGCGTGCGGGCACTGCCGAAGATGGTCACTGCGGGGCCAAGCTCGGCAAGCGCGCCGAAGCCATCGACAAACTCGGCCTGAATGCGCAGCACGCGCCAGGGATCGGCATGCAGCCAGTCGGTCGAATCCTCGGGCGCCAGCAGGTTGGCGTAGGTGTTGTCCTTAGGAATCATGGGGCCGCGCATAACCACGGGGCCGCGGCGGTACGTCTCGTCGTAGGCGGGCTCGCCCTCGACGTTCTCATTCTTAATCATGGGTACTCCTATCGAGAAAAAGAAAAGCGGGCGGGGTCGACGCCATGCGTCAAACACCCGCCCGAACATCAACTATTCGGTATGGTACCCACGATGCGTTATGCGCTTGCAAGGCATCGGTCAGCGGTCGCGCAGCCGACGTCAGCGAATGTGACGAGCGGCTGCCGCTCAGCCTTTGCCGTTGCCCACGCTCTGTAAGCGCGCCTGTCGCCCTTAGTAATCCACCGCGGCAGGACTATTCATCCAATCGCTCACGAATGCGCCGTAACGGCCCTCGATAATGGCCTGACGGGCACGCTGCATAAGGTTGAGCAGGTAGTAGATGTTGTGCATCGACAGCAGAATGCCGCCGAGCATCTCCTTCTGCGTGACCATGTGGCGAATGAGTGCGCGGCTGTAACCGCCCGTGCACACCGGGCAGGTGCAGGTGGGATCGATGGGGCCATCG
>CABQNA010000272.1 GCA_902465425.1 uncultured Collinsella sp. | reverse complement strand
CCCTTCGACCAAACTCGTCGAGGCCGTCGTAGCGCTCGCTCGCGCTGGTATTCAGGTGGTTCCCACCTCGGGCCGCAACCGTACCATGATCCACGAGGACGCGCGCGTGCTCGGCCTCAACTCCTACATTGGTGAGATGGGCGGCCTGGTCATGTACGACCTCAAAGCCAACGATTGGGAGTATCTGACTGGCGACATGCCTTACGACCCCGCCTGCGGCCTTACTCCGCACCAGGTGATCGAGCAGACCGGCGTGTGTGAGAAGATCCTTGCCCGCTGGCCGCACAAGATCGAGTATCACAACGACATGTCGACCGGCTACAAGTACCGCGAGGTCACCGTCGGTATGCGCGGCGATGTGCCCGACGACGAGGTTCAGGCCATTCTTGACGAGGCCGGCTGCGGCCTGGTCTGGGCCTGCAACGGTCATCTGACGCATCTGTCCAAGCCGACGACGCTCGAGCTCGAGCGCGTCGAGGATGGCCGCGCGTTTAACATCAATCCCGCCGGCCTCAACAAGGGCGTTGCCATCGCACGTTTCTGCGAGCACCTGGGTATCGAGCGCGAGGAGACGCTGGCGCTCGGCGATTCCGAGTCCGACTTCTACATGGCTGACCACGTGGGCACGTTCTGCCTGGTCGAGAATGGTTTGACCAGCGCCGGCGCGCCCGAGTTCCTGGATGCCTGCGATAACGCCTACGTCACGCGCGGAAAGATTGTCGACGGCTGGGCGGCAACGGCAGAGCTGCTCGTCGCGGCCCGCTCGTAGTGCGGTCCTATCGTTCTGAGCCATATCTTTTCGAGAGAGAATCTGGTGAGGTAATGTCCGATATCGAGAATCTGGCAGGTGACACGCGCCCGATCGGTGTGTTCGACTCGGGACTGGGCGGTCTGACGGTTGCGCGCGCGATTGCGACGGCGTTGCCGCACGAGTCCGTCTACTACTTTGGCGATACCAAGCGCTGCCCTTACGGCACCCGCACCGAGGACGAGGTGCGCTCGTTTGCACTGCAGGCGGGCCGTTGGCTGTCGAAGCACGACGTCAAGATCATGGTCATCGCCTGCAATACGGCGACCGCTGCGGCCTTGCGTTTGGCCCAGCAGGTGCTTGACGTCCCCGTCATCGGTGTGATCGCACCGGGCGCACGCGCGGCAATCAACAGCACCCGCACGCGCCGGGTAGGCGTGCTCGCCACCAACCTCACCATTCGCTCAGGCGCTTACACGCGTGCCATTCAGGACCTGGATGCCGGCGTCGACGTATACGGCTGCCCTGCCTCGAGCTTTGTAGAGGTCGTTGAGCACGAGCTCGCCTCGGGCGCGCATCTGCAAGAGCAGTGGCTCGAGAACGAGGATATCTTTGATACGCCTGCCGTACGCGCGCTGGTCGGCGCCACGGTTGAACCGCTGCGCGACCACGGCATCGATACCGTGGTACTCGGCTGCACGCATTTTCCGCTGCTCGTGGGACCTATTCGTCATGCGCTGGGTCCCGGAGTGCGCGTGGTGAGCTCCGCTGAGGAGACCACGCGCGAGCTGACCGATATTCTCACGCGCCGCGAGCAGCTGGCGGGCGACGCAGCCGAGCCGCAGCATCGCTTTGCCACCACGTCTGACAACATTGCCGAGTTTGCGGTGGCGGGCAGTTTTATCTTTGGCCAGCCGCTCAAGAGCATTGAGCATATCGATATCGACGAACTCAAATAGATATAAGGTCACCGACCAAAGGCTCACGTTCACCTTTTGCCGAAAGGATATTTCTATGGAGTACATGCAGGTCAATCGCGCCAACGGCCGCGCCGCCGATGAGCTGCGCCCCATCAAGCTTACTCGCGGCGTCATGAAACACGCCCACGGTTCGTGCCTGGCCGAGTTTGGCGATACGCACGTGCTGTGCGCTGCCACCATCGAGGAGGGCGTGCCGGGCTGGCGCAAGGGCGCCAAGGCCGGTTGGGTAACGGCGGAGTACGCCATGCTGCCGGCATCGACCGGCAAGCGCTGCAAGCGCGAGCACGCCAACCGCAAGGGCCGCTCCATGGAGATCGAGCGTCTGATCGGCCGCAGCCTACGCACCGTCGTCAACATGAAGGCGCTCGGCGAGTACACCGTCACCGTCGACTGCGAC
>CABQNA010000271.1 GCA_902465425.1 uncultured Collinsella sp. | reverse complement strand
CCGCGTGGTGCTCAAAGACTTTGAGGGCGGCGATCTGTTCCAGGCCTGCCAGCCTGCCGAGGAAGTTGCGCGCACCGGCAAGGACGCCATTCGCTTTGGCGCCATGAAGCCCGTCGGCCTCACCGACCCGCGTACCGGACGTCGCCCCTGGGCGGCGATTCAGCTGCGTGCCGAGAACAAGGAGAAGACCGCCTATAACCTGGTGGGCTTCCAGACCAACTTGACCTTTGGCGAGCAGAAGCGCGTCTTCCATATGGTGCCGGGCCTGGAGAACGCTGAGTTCTTCCGCTACGGTGTCATGCACCGCAATACCTTTGTCGACGCCCCTCACGTGCTCGATGGCACCTTTGCCGTGCCCGGTACCGGCGTGCGCCTGGCCGGTCAGATCACCGGCACCGAGGGGTACATGGAAGCCGTGGCGACAGGTCTGCTCGCGGCGCTCAACACCTATGCCGAGGCTATCGGTGCCGCGGGCGTCGAGTTGCCGCGTGTGGGCGCCCTGGGTGCGCTCGTGGGCTATGCGACTAATCCTGCCACCGTGGGCTATCAGCCTATGCATGTCAACTTTGGCCTGGTGCCGCCACTCGAGGATGGTAGGCGCCGCAGCAAACGCGACCGCTACCAGGCCTATGCGGACCGTGCGCTCGAGGCCCTCGATGCCTACTTGGCCACGCGTTCCGACTTGTTTGGAGGCGACCGGTCATAGCCTTTGACCTGTACGACACCGTCGACTCGTTTATCGCCTATATCGCACGTGTTGAGGGGCTTTCTCCCAACACGGTGACGGCCTATGGCTCGAGGCTAGAGCGCTTTGCTGCCTGGTGCGAGCACGAGGATATCGATGCTTTCGCTGCCGACGTGCGCACCATTCGTCGCTATCTTGCCGAGCTTTCGCGTGAGCAGGTGGCTCCCCGAACGCTTGCGGCGCACCTGTCGGCTATCCGATCTCTCTATCGCTGGATGGCTGCCGAGGGGATTGTCGAGGGCGATGCGGTCTCGGCGATCGCATCGCCCAAGCTGCCGCGTGACCTGCCGGGCGTCCTTACGACCAAGCAGGTCGAGGCGCTGCTCAAGACGCCTGATACCTCGACACCCGCGGGACTGCGCGATGCTGCGATGCTCGAGCTGCTCTATGCATCCGGCGCCCGTATCTCTGAGCTCGCAGCACTCAATGTGGAGTCCATCGCTTGGTTCGAACGCACGTTGCGCCTGTGGGGCAAGGGGAGCAAGGAGCGTATCGTCCCTCTGTATCGTCGCGCACTCGAGGCGACGCGTCTCTATATTGAGGAGGGGAGGCCGGAGTTGCTCGCTCAGGCAAAGCGCCGTGACCCCGCTACCGGGCCGCATCCGCTGCTTATATCGGCGCGCGGCAATCGCATGAGTGCCGCCATGCTCAGGCGGCGGTTCCATACGCTGGCGACGCTCGCCGGCATTCCGGCCGACATTGCCCCGCATGCGATGCGCCATACCTTTGCGACCGATTTGCTCGAGGGCGGTGCGGACCTGCGCTCGGTTCAAGAGCTGCTGGGCCATGCGAGCCTGTCTACAACGCAGATTTACACGCATCTCACGCCCGATCGGCTCAAACGTGCCGTGGCTCAAGCCCATCCCCGCGGCGAATAGTGGCTGGGGCGTCCCGCGCCGCACTCAGGTGTGTGGTTTTGATTGCGGGTTGGCAGGAAGATGCATTCCTGCTATCATTCATCGGGTTGCTTCACGGCAACATGTTTTTATCACGCACGCGCGGCTACTTCATACCGTGGTGCCCGGGCTTTGGTAGCACATGTCCGGGTTGGTTTTGGAGGATGACCCCGCGCGGAGGCAAACCACAGGAGGTTTAACATGGCTACCAAGATTAATATCCGCACCCTGCTCGAGGCCGGCTGCCACTTCGGTCACCAGACCCGTCGCTGGAACCCCAAGATGAAGCCGTTCATCTTCGGTGAGCGCAACGGCATCTACATCCTCGACCTCAAGCAGACCATCCTCGATGCCGACCAGGCCTACACCTTCGTCAAGAACGTCGCCAAGGGCGGCAACGTGCTGTTCGTCGGCACCAAGAAGCAGGCTCAGGAGGCCGTCAAGAACGCTGCTGAGCGCGCCAACATGCCTTACATCAACCAGCGTTGGCTCGGCGG
>CABQNA010000270.1 GCA_902465425.1 uncultured Collinsella sp. | reverse complement strand
CTGGTGATCTCCGCCTTGAGAGGGCGGCGTCCTAAACCGCTAGACGAACGGGCCACATGACATCTGCACTGCCGTGCTGCGAGGATATATATTACGGGACAAAAAACGTCAGCGCAAGAAGAAATTCCAAATTGCCGAAAAATTGTCGGCAGGTTATGGAACACGCAGGTAAACTGGGTAGCAAAAAGCCCCGCCCCAAATTAACTACCTCAGGTTGAGATGGGCCAGGAGGGCTTCGCAATCGTTGGGGATGTTGTCTTCGATCACGGCATCGAGCGCGGCGTTGAGTAGCTGCCCCAGTTCCGGCCCGGGCTTGACTCCGGCACGGATCAGGTCGCCGCCGTTGATGGCGAGCATCTTGAGCGTATAGGGCTCCCCTGCCTTAAGCAGCTCGTGCGCCATCGCGCGCATCTCCTCAATCGTCTCGACGTAATAGAAGCACGACGGGGCTTTGCCGAGCGTGTCAGCACGCTTAAGGTCCATGAGCTCGTCAATCAGGCGCGGCGTGTCGACACCCTCGCCCGAAAGCGCGCGCATCATATTGAGCAGGCAGAAACGCTCGGGGCGCAGCGGCTTGTCATGGAATTTGATGAGCAGGCACACGTTGCGCACCAGGTCGTGCGAGAGCGCCAGGCGATCCATAATGACTCGCGCTTTCTTAGCGCCGAGCTCGGGATGACCGTAGAAGTGTCCGCTACCGGCGTGATCGACCGTAAAGCAATCGGGCTTGGACACATCGTGCAAAAACGCCGCCCACATAAGGCTCGACGAGGGCGCGACGCCGTCGCACAGCGCCAGCTCCCCTGCCACCGTCAGCACACGGGCGATATGTTCGTAGATGTTAAAGGCATGGTAGACGCTACGCTGGTCAAAGCCACGGGCCGGGGCCAGCTCGGGCACAGCGGCGCAGATGAGCTCGGGATAGCGGAGCATCGCGTCTCCCCCATGACCGGTCGAAAGAATGCCCTCGAGCTCAATACCCACACGCTCACGCGCCACGGCATCGAGCAGCGGCGCGCACTCGGCAAGCGCGCGCTTAGTCTCGGGCTCAATCATAAAGTCCAGGCGGCAGGCAAAGCGTACCGCACGCAGCATGCGCAGGGCGTCCTCGTTAAAGCGACGCTTGGGATCGCCGACAGCGCGAATCAGCTTGCGCTCCAAGTCACCCTGGCCGTCGTAGCGGTCGACAAGCCCGCGCTCGGGATGCCAGGCCATGGCGTTGACGGTAAAGTCTCGGCGCGCTAGATCGTCCTCGAGCGAGGCGGCACGCTCCACACTCTGGGGATGGCGACCATCGGTGTAAAAGCCATCCAGACGGTACGTGGTGACCTCGATACGCTCGCCATCGGAAATAGCCGTGATTCCGCCAAATTTAATGCCCGACTCCACCACCGCGATGCCGGCGGCCTCGAGCGCCGCTTTGGACTCCTGCCACAGGCCGCTACAGCACATATCAACATCGTGGCTGGGGCACCCCATCAGGGCGTCGCGCACCCAACCGCCCACGTACCAAGCCTCAAGACCGACCGCCTCAAGCGCGCGCAGGACGCACAGGGACGCATCGGACGGTTGAGTACCGTTGAGCGAAACATTGCACATGCCTATGGCCTCCTGCACTTGTGAGCGTTAATCGATGGTTCTCAAGAAGTCTAACAAGAAACGAGAAAGCGCGCACACGCAATCGCGTCGTCAATTCCATAAAACGAGACAGCAGACGCCATATGCGTTCAGTGCACAAAAAACACCCGCCTCGGAGATCCAAAGCGGGTGTTCGGCAGCGATTTTTCGATGCGGCTAGCAGACCTGACGAACTTCGATGTTCTTCTTGTATTCGTCCACCTTGGCAAAGTCGCCCAGGCCCGGGCACTCGACCACGTTGGCGCCGGTGGCCATCGACAGACGGAGGGCATCCTCGACTCGCTCGGGAGCGTCGTGCCATACGGACAGGAAGGCAGCGAGCGAGGAATCGCCGGCGCACACCGTCGACAGCAGCTTGACGTCGAAGGTGCGATTGGCAAACCAGATGTGCTCGCCGTTGGAGAAGTACGCACCGGCGCCACCGAGGGTCAGCAGCACGTTCTTGGCGCCCTTGGCGTGCAGCTCGGCCATCGCGCCCTTGAGGGACTCGTCGTCGCCACCGCT
>CABQNA010000269.1 GCA_902465425.1 uncultured Collinsella sp. | reverse complement strand
CGAACGGCGCAACGTCTTTCGGCGAAGGGAATGTCAAGTAAAAATTGGATAGAGTGGCCGAGTTTTTGCTATCGACGCGAGCCATCGAACACGTTTTGAAACTTTGCTGCGGCGCGCGGGAAGTCGGCGCGAGACTTTATCATAGGATGACAAACAACGATGAGGAGCACATACCTATGACAGACGAGCTGGACCCCCAGACTCAACAGCATATTGATGATTCCGCAGACGTCACCGCAGATGCTGATGCTGTGACCTGCGATGATATTGACCTCGACGACCCCATCTTGGACGAAAGCGCTACGGCGGAAACCCCTGGCGCCGAAGATGCAGGCGAGCAAAACGACGATGCGCCCGCTCAGGACGACGACCCCGTACAGGATGCCGCTCCGCAAGCTGCGGGCCCTATCGAGGTGTCTTCGGAAGAAGAGCTCGACGCCGTCATGGACTCCATGATGGATGCCGTCAAAGCGATGAAAGACGCCGTGGCCGACGCTGACGTTGACGCCGAGGAAGAGGAGGCTGCCGAGGCGGCCTCGACCTTTGTACCCGGCGAGACTCCGGTTGCCGACCAGGGCAGCACCATGCCCTCGTTTCTGCAGCTCGAGCACCCCACGATTGGCGCCGATGCGGTTGACCCGCACGCAGCAGGCTTTTCTGTGGTCGAGGGCGGCACCGGCAACATCTCCGTGCCGCAGGCTGCCGATGCGGATGCTGCTGACACCGCTCGCCCGACCCCCTCGCACTCCCCTGCCGCGAACCGCGATCTGGGGACCGCTGTCTCGAACACCGCGAACGCCGTGGGCACCTTTATTGCCCAGGGCGCCTCGGCCATGCGCGAGATGAACGCCGCGAAAAAGGCACTTGCCGATGCCCGCGCCCACCTGGCCGAACTTGAGCAGCGCATTGCCGATCAGGCCGAGGAGCTCGAGACGCGCCAGGATATCGCTGGCCGCTACGACCAGATCGTCGCCGACCAGCGTCAGGCGATTGCCACGGCCCAAAAGACTGCAGCGGCCGCCGAGATTGACCGTGATGCCCACGCCGCCAAAGCGACAGAGCTCAAGGGTCAGCTCGAACAAATGAAGACAGAGGATGACGCGACTGAGCTCCGCCTGAAGGCCGCGCTCGACGCCGTGGAGGCCCGCGAGGCAAGCTCACGCGAGACTGGCAACCGCCTCGTTCGACGTCTTGAGGATTCCAAGCGCATCCGCGACAAGGTGAAGGCAGAGCGAGACGCCGGCATTGCCGCCGCACAACAAACCGTCGACGCCACGCGCGCCCAGCTCGAGACGCTGCGTCATGAGTACGCCGAGCTGCAACGCAATCCCTCGGCAAATCCCGCCAACTATACGGTGCGCACCAGCGAACTCTCGATGCAGATCTCCGACACGGCAGATGCCCTGCGTAAAGCCGAAGAAGATGTCCCGCGCATCACCGCCGATCTTGAGCACTCGCTTGCCGCAGCCGAGCAGGCCGTCGAACAGGCGCAGGCCCCCATTGCCGAAGCCAAACGCGCGCACCAAGCCGTGACGGCAGAGGCCGATGCCGCGCGCGACGAGCTGCAGACGGCGAAGACTGCCGCCGCAACGCGCCAGCGCGAACTGCGCGAGAAGATCACTGTCGAGGACAAGGCACGCCGCGACCAAGAGCAGAGCATCGCCAACGCCCAAGCAGATGCCGCACATGCGCAGTCGATCATCGAACAGGCGACCGAGGTACACGACCACCCAGAGATCACTGAGTCGCTTGCAGGATCCTTGGCCCGAGACAAAGCCGAACACGCCGAGACCGAGCGCGAAGTCGCCCAGCTCGAGGCCACCGAGGACGCGGTGCGCGAGCGCACCCGCGACTCTCGCATCAAATTCACCGGCGCCATCGTCTGCATCCTCGCCGCAATCCTGGTGATCATCCTAGTCTGGCTGTTCGCAAGCAAGTAAACCGGCTGCCAAAAAAACGCTCAACGCAGTTGCGGTGAGATAGTTCCTGTTTAGCCTCAAAAAAGGCCAATTCAAGAACTATCTCACCGCAACTTATTAGATTGATGCAAGGCAATCTATCCCTCTTGCACCAATCTCTTGACATAAGGAGTGTCCCCAGGTGCCGGCACAAAAGGAACGTCCCCAAGTGCCAAGTGCCCAAT
>CABQNA010000268.1 GCA_902465425.1 uncultured Collinsella sp. | reverse complement strand
CGACTGGCAGCCCAACTACGACGAATCGCTCGCCGAGCCCGTGGCGCTGCCTGCGCGCTTCCCCAACCTGCTGGTCAACGGCAGTCAGGGCATCGCCGTCGGCATGGCCACCAACATCGCCCCGCATAACCTCACCGAGGCGATCGAGGCCACCTGCTACCTGATCGACAACCCCGACGCCACCGTCGACGAGCTCATGCAGATCATGCCCGGTCCGGACTTCCCCACCGGCGCCATCATCATGGGCAGCGCCGGCATTAAGCAGAGCTACGAGACCGGCCGCGGCTCCATTACCGTGCGTGCCAAGGCACATGTGGAGTCCACCAAGACCGGCCGCAGCCGCCTGGTCTTTACCGAGATTCCCTACATGGTCAACAAGGGCACCCTGCAGGAGAAGATCGCCCAGCTCGTCAACGACAAGCGCATCGAGGGCATCTCGGATATGCGCGATGAATCCAACCAGAAGGGCATCCGTCTGGTCATCGAGCTCAAGAAGGGCGTCATTCCGCAGGTCGTGCTCAACAACCTGTATAAGTACACCTCGCTGCAGACGACCTTTGGCGCCAACAACCTGGCACTCGTCAACGGCGTTCCCAAATGCCTGAGCCTGCGCGAGATGCTGCAGCACTACATCGACCACCAGGTCGACGTCGTCACCCGCCGCACCCGCTTCGACCTTAAGAAGGCCCAGGCCCGCGCGCATATCCTCGAGGGCTACCTGATGGCCCTTGACCATATCGACGAGGTCATCAGCATCATCCGCTCCTCGCAGACCGACTCCGAGGCCAGCAGCCGACTGATCGAACGCTTTGGCTTTACGCCCGAGCAGACCACGGCCATCCTCGAGATGAAGCTGCGCCGCCTGACCGGCCTGGAGCGCGACAAGATCCAAGAAGAGTTGGACGGCCTGCGCCGCGCCATCGCCTACTACGAGGACCTGCTGGCGCACGAGGAGAAGATTCTGGGCGTCATCAAGGAAGAGATGCGCGAGATCTCCAAGAAGTTTGGCGACAAGCGCCGTACCGAAATCAGCCAGGTTGAGAAGGACCTGGATGTCGAGGACCTCATCGCCGACGAGGATATGGTCGTGACCATCACCCACACCGGCTACGTTAAGCGTATCCCAGTGGCTGCCTACCGTGCCCAGAAGCGCGGTGGCAAGGGCGTGTCGGGCGTCAACCTCAAAGAGGACGACGTTATCGACGAGATGTTCATCGCGTCCACGCACGAGTACGTGCTGTTCTTCTCGAGCAAGGGCAAGGTCTATCGCCTGAAGGTGCACGAGCTGCCGGTGGGTACGCGCCAGGCGCGCGGTACCGCGATCGTCAACCTGCTGCCCTTCGAGGAAGGCGAGAAGATCGCGAGCGTCATCAGCTGCCGCGAGTTCCCGGCCGACGAGTACCTGATGTTTGCCACCAAGAGCGGCATGGTCAAAAAGACCGTGATGAGCGCATATGACCGCAGCCGTCGCGACGGCCTGATCGCTATCAACCTGCGTGACGACGACGCGCTGCTGAACGTGCGCCGCGTGCGCGACGGCGACAAGATTATCCTGGCCACCACCGCGGGCAAGGCGATCATGTTCTCCGAGGAGCAGGTGCGCGCCACCGGCCGCGATACCAGCGGCGTTCGCGGTATCGGTCTGAAGGACGGCGTGAGCGTTCTGGGCATGGAAGTCACTAACGGCAACGGCGATCTATTCGTCATCACCGAGCGCGGCTACGGCAAGCGCACGCCGGTTGCGGACTACCCGGAGCAGAATCGCGGCGGTCAGGGCGTCTACACCATTCAAATGACCGAGCGCAAGGGCAACCTCGCGGCCATGAAGACGGTGGGCCCGCAGCACGAGCTGTTCATCGTGACGGAGGGCGCGACGGTCATTCGCGTCAAGACCGATGAGATTAGCCAGACCGGCCGAGCCACCCAGGGCGTCAAGATGATGACCGTCGACGACAACGACCGCGTATGCGCTGTCGCCCGCATGACGGCAGCCAAGGAAAAGCCCGAAGGCGAAGGCGCCGAGGCCGAGGCAACGGTCGATGCCGAAAATACCCCAGTCGACCTAGGTGACGGCAACGACATGCCAGAGGATCTCCTAGACGAGTAAGAGGCCCTAGCTGGTAGAAAATATCAGACCCCATATATCGGCGG
>CABQNA010000267.1 GCA_902465425.1 uncultured Collinsella sp. | reverse complement strand
GGGTCAGCCCGTGGGAGGCCAGGGCGCCGCTGACCGGTGGACGGCACCGAGCCGTACGCTTGAACTGAGAAGGGGGAGGCCTCGCGGCCTCCCCCTTTTTTGCGTTTACGCGCAACATTCCTTATGCAATTAAATCAATTTAATCATCCACCGCTGAATATAGACGTTCACCGTTCTTTGGTCGGTTCTTTGTTCTCAATGGACTAATATTTGCTTTAGCGCACTGCTGCGCTTGTCCTGTTTTACACGGGTCGTTTTATTGATTGTGACGGAAGGACTCACATGGCAGATGTTCATGAGCTGCTTGATACTTGGATTGCCAATGTCAAGGACGAGGAGCTCCTCGCTGAGCTTAACACGATGAAGGAGCAGGGTGATGAGGACGCCATCACCGACGCTTTCTTCCAGGATCTCGCCTTCGGTACTGCCGGCCTTCGTGGCACTATCGGTGCGGGCACTAACCGTATGAATATCTATACGGTCGGTCGTGCGACCCAGGGATTTGCTGACTACCTCAATGCGACCTTCGAGCATCCGACGGTCGCCATCGCTCGTGATAGCCGCAATAAAGGTGAGCTGTTCGTCAAGACGACGGCTGCCATTCTTGCAGCAAACGGCGTGACTGCCCTCGTGTATCCCAAGATTTCTCCTGTGCCGACGCTCTCCTGGGCCGTCCGCGACCTTAAGTGCTCCGGTGGCATTTGCATGACCGCTAGTCATAATCCGGCGCCTTATAACGGCTATAAGGCCTATGGTCCCGACGGCTGCCAGATCACCAGCGAGGCCGCCGATGCAATTTCTAAGGCTATCACCGAGACCGATACGTTCACCGGCGTGAAGTCCATGGACTTCGATGAGGCTCTTGAGCAGGGTCTGGTCAAATGGATCGATGACTCGTGCCTCGAGCGTTATTACGACGCCGTTCTCGCCCGCGGCGTGACTAACCTTTCTGCCGAGGAGATCGCTAGCGCTCCGCTTAAGCTCGTCTACACTCCGCTCAACGGCACTGGCCTCATTCCCGTCACGACGGTGCTCGAGCGCGCTGGCATCACCGATGTCACGGTTGTTCCCGAGCAGAAGGAGCCTAACGGCGATTTCCCGACCTGCCCGTATCCTAACCCCGAGATCCGTCAGGCCATGCAGAAGGGCATCGATCTCTGCGAGCAGGTTCACCCTGATTTGCTGCTTGCAACCGATCCCGACGCCGACCGTGTTGGCGTTGCCGTTAAGAATGGCGATGACTATCTGCTGCTGACCGGCAATGAGATGGGCGTTCTGCTGCTCGATTATATCTGCAAGACCCGTGCTGCCCGCGGTGAGGATCTCACCAAGAAGGTCGCGGTTACTACCATTGTTTCTTCCGCTATGGTCGATGCTCTAGCCGAGGAGTATGGGTTTGAGCTCCGTCGCTGCCTGACCGGCTTCAAGTACATCGGTGACATCATTACCTCGCTTTCCGATGCTGGCGAGGTCGATCGCTTTATCTTCGGTTTTGAGGAGAGCTACGGCTATCTGGCCGGCGACCACGTGCGCGACAAGGACGCCGTGAGCACTTCGCTTCTGATTTGCCAGATGGCGCAGTATTACAAGCTCCAGGGCAAGAACCTTGCCGATGCGATGCACGAGTTGTACGAGAAGTATGGCTACTATCACAACAAGACGATTTCGCTGAGCTATCCGGGCGCTGAGGGTGCGGCAAAGATGGCCGGCATCATGGCTGGTCTGCGCGAGAACCCGCCCGCGGAGCTCGCCGGTTCCAAGATTGAGGCCGTCGTGGATTACAACACCTGCGTGAACGGCCTGCCGAAGGCTAATGTCATTGAGTTCGATCTTGAGGGCGGCAACAAGGGTATTGTTCGTCCTTCCGGCACCGAACCCAAGATTAAGCTGTACATCTTCGCTAAGGGCGCGGATGCCGCCGAGGCTGATGCCGCACTTGACGCGATTGAGGAGTCTGGTCGCAAGTTGTTGGCCTAAGGCTTTGAAAGCCTATTTCTATAGATAGACGGAGGAGGGGATCTCGGAAACGAGGTCCCCTCTTTATTACTGTTAAATACAGCTGAGACTCACAAGATGTGTAGGAAATGTGTACGACCAGATTCCCGCCCACGGCGCCCCTCCGGTCTGGCAATATATCTCCTTGCCGCGCGGCCCGGTGGAACCG
>CABQNA010000266.1 GCA_902465425.1 uncultured Collinsella sp. | reverse complement strand
GGCTGAGTAGCATGGCCCCCGCTCAGGCAAGCCTGCTGGCCAAGCTTGACACTCAAGAGCGCGTGCGCGACTTTTTGACCAACGCCGTCGCCAGCGGCCGCGCATCGCACGCCTACCTGTTTTTGGGCGCGCCCGGCGCGGGCAAGCTCGACGCCGCGTGGGCGCTCGCTCAGGCCTTCCTGTGCGAGCAGGATGGCTGCGGCTCATGCCCGCCATACGCACCCCGACGTGCACTATTACACGCCCGAGAGCGCCACGGGCTACCTCATCGCCCAGACCCGCGAGCTGCTCGATGACGTGCCGCTGGCGCCCATCCGCGCCAAGGCCAAGGTCTACATCATCGACCGTGCCGAGCAGCTGCGCGCCAACACCGCCAACGCACTGCTCAAGACACTCGAGGAGCCGCCCGAGGGCGTTATGTTCATCTTGCTGGGCACCTCGGCGGACGTGATGCTGCCCACCATCGTGAGCCGCTGCCAGTGCGTGCCGTTTCGGCTGGTGTCGCCCGCCGTGGCCGCGCGTGCCGTGAGTCGCGCGACGGGTCAGGACTTCGCGCGTTGCCGCATGGCGGTCGCCGTGGCGGGAAGCCCCACACGCGGCATCGAGTTCCTTAAGAGCGCCGAGCGCCAGGATGCTCGCCGCCAGATGGTCCGCGCCATCGACTCGCTCATTGCCGCCGACGAGGCCGACGTACTCAGTCGCGCCAAGTCGCTCATCGTCGCCGTTAAGGCGCCGCTCGCCGAGGTCAAGTCCACACAGGAAAAGGTGCTCGAGCAAAACGCCGACTACCTGTCGCGTGGAGCATTGAAGCAGCTTGAGGACCGCAACAAGCGCGAACTCAACGCGCGCGAGCGTTCGGGTATCATGGAAGCGCTGGCGAGCGCGCGGACGCTCATGCGCGACGTGCTGCTGACGCTTCAGGACGAGGCAGCCGACGTGGTGAACGAAGACGTGCGCGACACGATCGGTCGGCTTGCCGCCGCGACCAATGTTGCGGGTGCCACCCAGGCGCTCGAGGCAGTCGCGACCGCCGAGCGCAACATCGCCAGAAACGTTACTCCCCAGCTGGCCATCGAGGTCATGCTGTTCGATATCAGGAAGGCACTGAAATGCCGTTAGTCGTACCCGTTAAGTTTACCTACGCCTCGCGCGACCTGTGGTTCGATCCGCAGGATCTGGATATCCTCGAGGCCGATTATGCCATTTGCTCCACTGAGCGCGGAACCGAGATCGGCCTGGTCACGGCCGATCCCTTCGAGGTGCCGCAAGACGAGATCGGTCAGCCGCTCAAGCCCGTGCTGCGCGTGGCGAGCGACATCGACCTGCAGCTTGCCGATGACCTGGCCATCCAGGGCGACGAGGCCATGGTCGACTTCCGCCGCCTGGTCAAGGAGCTCGACCTCGAGATGAAACCGGTGGGCGTCGAGTACCTGTTTGGCGGCGAGAAGGCCGTGTTCTACTTTGCGGCCGAGGAGCGCGTCGATTTTCGCCAGCTCGTCAAGGATCTGTCCTCGACGCTGCACATTCGCGTCGACATGCGCCAGATCGGCGTGCGCGACGAGACCCGCCTGGTGGGCGGCTATGCCCAGTGCGGACAGGAACTCTGCTGCACGCGCTTTGGCGGACAGTTTGAGCCCGTCTCGATTCGCATGGCAAAAGAGCAAGACCTGCCGCTCAATTCCTCCAAGATCAGCGGCGTGTGCGGTCGTCTGATGTGCTGCCTGCGCTACGAGTTCGAGGCCTACAAGGACTTTAAGAGCCGTGCGCCCAAAAAGAAGACGCTCATCGATACGCCGCTTGGCAAGGCGCGTATCCAGGAGTATGACACGCCGCGTGAGCAGCTGGTGCTGCGCCTGGAGAACGGCAAAGTCTTTAAGGTCAACCTAGCCGATATGACGTGCTCGGAGGGCTGCAAAAAGAAGGCCGCCGAGCAGGGCTGCAACTGCCGCCCCGACTGCGTGACGCGCGACGTGCTCGAGCGCATCGAGTCGCCCGAGATGCGCCTGGCGCTCATGGAGCTCGATCGCGAAAACGGCGTCGATGTGGGCGATGGCCTGTCGAGTGCCGACCGTCTGGCCGGCACGTCGATGCCCAAGCGCCGTCGTCGCGATGCTGAATCCGATGCTCGCGCCGGTCAGGGTCAGGGCGAGGGCCGTGGCCGCGGAAAAGGCC
>CABQNA010000265.1 GCA_902465425.1 uncultured Collinsella sp. | reverse complement strand
CGGCGACGCGCCGCAGGGCGAGCCGGACGAGTACGGCAACTACCCCGGCCCCATGGATCCCTTCCCCGCGCAGCGCGGTGAGTTTTACACCTACGACGACCTGTCGGTGGAGCTCGTGGACTACGTGCGCGACATGGGCTATACGCATATCGAAGTCATGCCGCTCATGGAGCATCCCTTCGACGGCTCCTGGGGCTACCAGACGACCGGCTACTATGCCGCCACGTCGCGCTACGGCAACCCGCAGCAGCTCATGCACTTTATCGATGCGTGCCACGAGGCGGGCATCGGCGTGATCATGGACTGGGTGCCCGGCGGTTTTTGCGCCGACTCCCACGGCCTTGCCACCTTTAACGGCCACATGCTCTTTGAGCACGAGATTCACCCCAACTGGGGCACGCACAAGTTTGACTTCGCCCGCGGCGAGGTTCGCTCCTTCCTGGTCTCCAACGTGCTGTACTGGCTCGAGAACTTCCACGTGGACGGCATTCGCATGGACGGCGTGTCCAGCATGCTGTACCTCAATTTTGGCATCGACGATCCCGGCCAAAAGAAGTTCAACAAGTATGGTACCGAGGAGGACCTGGACGCCAGCGCGTTTATCCGCCAGGTCAACTGCACCGTGGAGGCGCACTACCCCGACGTCATGATGATGGCCGAGGAGTCCACCGCGTGGCCGCTCGTGACCTATCCGCCGCAGGACGGCGGCTTGGGCTTCCACTACAAGTGGGACATGGGCTGGATGAACGACACCCTGCACTACATGCAGACCGATTTTCCGTGGCGCCCCGGCAACCACGGCCTGCTCACGTTCTCCATCATGTACGCCTTTACCGAGAACTTCATCTGCCCGCTGAGCCACGACGAGGTCGTGCACGGTAAGTGTTCGCTCATCGGCCGCATGCCGGGCGACTGGTGGCGCCAGTTTGCCGGCCTACGCACGCTGGCCTTCTACCAGATGACGCATCCCGGTGCCAAGCTCAACTTTATGGGCAACGAGATCGGCCAGTTTATCGAGTGGCGCTACTACGAGTCCATCCAGTGGTTCCTGACCGAGGAATACGAGACTCACAAGCATCATCAGGCGTTTATTAAGGCGCTCAACCACCTATACACCGCCGAGCCCGCCCTGTACGAGCGCGGTTACACCGACGACGGATTTACCTGGATCGATGCGGACAACTCCAAGCAGTCCATCGTGAGCTTTGTGCGCCAGGGCGAAGACATCGACGACGACCTGGTAATCCTGATCAACTTTGACCCGGCGAGCTACGAGAGCTTCCGTGTGGGCGTGCCGCGCGAGGGCGACTGGGAGGTCATCTTCGATTCCGACCGTCCCGAGTTCGGTGGCAGCGGCTATGCTGGCGAGGAGCCCTATACCTGCTCGAGCGAGCCCTATCCCTGGAACGGGCAGATGGACTCCATCGAGATTAAGGTGCCCGGCCTGGCAGGCGTGGTGCTTAAGCGCCGCGGCCCCAGCAGCTATAAGCCGCCCGTGGTCGAGGAGCCCAAGAAGGCGACGCGCAAGCGCACGTCCTCGGTAAAGCCCAAGCCTGCGGTCGCCAAGAAGGCCCCGGCCAAGGCAAAGGCCGCCAAGTCCGCTACCAAGTCTGCTACCAAGACCACGGCCAAGAAGACAACCAGCAAAAAGGCTGTTTCAAAGGCCAGGGCAGGTGCTGTTAAGGCCCCTGCCAAGAAAGCGTAACAAAGGCGTTACCACTGTAATTACCCGCCCCGCGGGGGCGTAGGATACATGTCATAACCGTTCCGGGAGAAACATCCCCGGGGGAAAGGAACGTATGAATAAGATCTTCGACAACAAGCAGGAGTTTACCGAGCTCTATCGCGAAGCCGTCATGAGCATTAGCGGCAAGAGCGTCGAGGCCGCCAGCGACCTGGACCGCTTTAACGCCCTGGCCAAGCTCGTGGCCGAGAAGGCACGTACCGTTGCCACCACCAGCGACGCCCGCGTGGCCGCCGAGGGCAAGAAGCGCGTGTACTACTTCTCGATCGAGTTTTTGATCGGCCGCCTGCTCGACAACTACCTGCTCAACTTTGGCGTGCGCGACATGGTCGCCGAGGCGCTCGACGACATGGGCTTTGACCTGTCCGTCATCGAGAACCAGGAGCCCGATCCGGCACTGGGCAACGGCGGCCTGGGTCGTCTGGCCGCATGC
>CABQNA010000264.1 GCA_902465425.1 uncultured Collinsella sp. | reverse complement strand
GCACACGCGGCTCGTGAACTCAGGCATGGGCGAGGTGAGCGACAGGCGCTCGGCAGCCTCATCCCAGCGGCCGCGGTACACCAACTCGTTCCACTCGGGAATCAAGTTGTGCAGCGGGCAGCCGCTCGGGCGCGCCTTGCCAAAGCTCGCGCCCATCTGGCAAAACGCCACGCCGCACATCATGCAGCGGCTCGCCTGGGCGCGACGTGCGTCGTCATCGAGCTCCACGTACAGCGGATCGAAATCACGGCTGCGCTCCTCCACGGGGCGCAGCTCATGGGTCACGCGATCGATATCAAGAAAAGCACCGGGCTTACCCATGGCACTTACGCCTCCTTCTTGGTCGAAGCAACAGAGCTGGCAGCCACAGACGCAGCGTCAGCAGCACCGCCCGCCACATCAAAGCGATCGACATCCGCGGCGCTCGCGCGACCGGTCACAATGTCAAACGCCAGCTCCTCGGCCTGCGCATGCGTCTTGCCGACGGCCTCGGCGGCGGCGACAATCGCCAGTACACGCTCGTACTCGGTCGGAATGACCTTCACAAAGTGCTTGCTCATCGTCTCAAAGCTGTAGAGCAGCTTAATGCCGCGCGGACTCTGCGTCGCATCCACGTGCTCCTGGATGAGCTCGCGAATCTGCGCCAACTCGCCGGCCGTCGGGGCCTTGAGCTCAACGCTCTTGTGGTTCACGCGGGCATCGAGCGTGCCGTACTGGTCAAAGACATAGGCCACGCCGCCCGTCATACCGGCGGCGAAGTTCTGCCCGACCTCGCCCAAGATGAGCGCCAGACCGCCCGTCATGTACTCGCAGCCATGGTTGCCGCAGCCCTCGACCACCACGGTGGCACCGGAGTTGCGCACGCCAAAGCGCTGACCGGCCAGGCCGTTAATGAAGCCGCGACCGCTCGTGGCGCCAAAGAACGCAACATTGCCCACGATGATGTTCTCGTCGAACTTGTAGGTCGCATGCGGGTTGGGGCGCACCGACACCTCGCCGCCCGAAAGGCCCTTGCCAAAGTAGTCGTTGGCGTCACCGCACACATTGAGCGTAATGCCGCGTGGCAGGAACGCGCCAAAGCTCTGGCCGGCCGAACCATCGCAATCGATGGTGATGGAGCCGGCGGGCAGGCCCTCGGGATGCGCCTTGGTCACCGCGTTGCCCAGGATGGTGCCCACGCAGCGGTTGACGTTGGCGATATCGGCGCGGAAGCGAATCGGGCGCAGGTGCGCACGGGCATCGGCCGTATAGGGCACAAACAACGTGGAGTCGAGCGTCTTGTCGAGCTCGCTGTCCGCAGCCATCTGGGGCAGGAAGTGACGGCCGTCGGCACCCGGGATGTGGGCACCAAACTCGCAGGTCGCGCTTGCCAGCACGGGCGACAGATCCAGCAGGTTAGCCTTGCGGTTGCCCGGGACCTCGATCTGGCGTAAGCACTCGGGATGGCCGACCATCTCGTCGACGGTGCGGAAGCCCAGGCTCGCCATGACCTCGCGCAGTTGCTCGGCAACAAAGAGCATAAAGTGCTCGACGTGCTCGGGCTTGCCGCGGAAGCCGCGACGCAGGCGGCAGTTTTGCGTGGCGATGCCGGCGGGGCAGGTATCCTGCTGGCAGTCGCGCTGCATGAGGCAGCCCATCGAGATGAGCGGCATGGTCGCAAAGCCAAACTCCTCGGCGCCCAGCAGGCAGGCAACGGCGACATCGGTACCGTCCATGAGCTTGCCGTCGGCCTCGAGCACCACGCGCGAGCGCAGGCCGTTTTGCAGCAGCGTCTGTTGAGCCTCGGCAAGACCGAGCTCCAGCGGCAGACCGGCGTGCCAGATAGAGTCGCGCGCAGCGGCACCCGAGCCGCCGTTGTGGCCGCTGATCAAGATCTTGTCGGCAGCGCCCTTGGCCACACCGGTGGCGATGGTGCCGACACCGGCCTCGCTGACCAGCTTGACCGACACGCGTGCGCCGGGGTTGGCGTTCTTAAGGTCAAAGATCAGCTCTGCCAGGTCCTCGATAGAGTAAATATCGTGGTGCGGCGGGGGCGAGATCAGGCCGATGCCGGGCGTGGACTGACGGACCTCGGCGATCCAGGGGTAGACCTTCTTGCCGGGCAGGTGGCCGCCCTCGCCGGGCTTGGCGCCCTGGGCCATCTTGATCTGAATCTCGAAGGCGCTGCACAGGTAGCGGCT
>CABQNA010000263.1 GCA_902465425.1 uncultured Collinsella sp. | reverse complement strand
GGTACGTGACACTACGAACCAGCTGCTCGAGCGCATCGCCCTTTTGCGTGCCGATCAGACCATCTACCCGGCACAAGACGACATCCTCAATGCCCTCGCCTACACGCCGGCCGACCAGGTCAAAGTTGTCATCTTGGGTCAAGACCCCTATCACGGGCCCAACCAGGCCATGGGACTGTCGTTCTCGGTCCCCGCGACGCAAACCAAGCTGCCGCCGAGCCTGCGCAACATCTATAAGGAGCTCAAAGCCGATCTGGGCTGCCCCATTCCCACCACGGGAGACCTAACCCCATGGGCACAACAGGGCGTTCTACTCCTCAACACCACGCTCACCGTGCGCGAGCATGCCGCCAACTCGCACGCCAAACTGGGCTGGAGCACGCTCACCGACTACGTTATCGAACGCTGCTGCCAGCTGCCCCAGCCGGTAGTCTTTTTGGCATGGGGCCGCTTTGCCCAGCAGATGGTCGAAGGTAAGCTCGTCGCAACCGGCGCGGGCAAGGCAACCGGCAAGTTCTGCCTGGCATCCACGCACCCCTCGCCGCTTTCGGCCAACCGTGCCACGGCAGAACTCCCCGCCTTTATGGGATCGCGCCCCTTCTCCGCTGCCAATCGGCTACTCGAACAGCGCGGCTCGACCCCCGTCAACTGGACTTGCCTCGGCTAAAAATCGATACATCAAAAACGCGTTTCCTATTCGGGCCAAATAAATTGTGTGCGGCCGGCCTCGCCGCCATCGATCAGCAGGCTCTGCCCGGTCATAAACCGGTTGGTCACGCCCACAAAGTAGATCCACTCGGCGATCTCTTGGGCGGTGGCCCAGCGCTTAAGCGGCGTGAGCTCCATAATCTGGTTCCACAGGTGTTCGTCTTCCATCACGCAACGGTTGAGCGGCGTGATAACGCCGCCCGGGTCCACACTGTTGGCGATGGCCCGCGGTGCCAGGCGGTTTGCAAGGTTCTTGGTATAGGCGATAACGCCGCCCTTGCTGGCAGCATAGGCAGGAAACTCCGATCCCGTATGCCCGCTCGCCGACCCCACATTGACCACGGATTTGATAGCCGGCGCCGGCTTGGCAGCAAGCCCCTCCCCCACAAAGGCGTAGCGCTCGGTCACGTTGATGGTGCCACACAGGTTGGCAGCGATGTCGTCGGCCGAATCCTGCGTACCGGCAACGTTCACGATTACCTGGGGTTCAAGATCGCCTGGAAACGAGTCCGGCTCGCGGACATCAACGATCAGATGGCGGTAGCGCTCGTGTTCGATCGCCGCCGGCAGCAGATCAAAGCCCACGACCTCGTGACCCTCGTCCAAAAAGCGCTGCACGCACGCGGCTCCGATACCGCCCGAAGCGCCCGTGATCAAAACCCGCATACTCGCTCCTTAGGCGGTTGCGTGGCGCTCGAGGTACTCGGAGCCCACATTCTCGCGCTCCCAGCCGCGCACGACCTTGTAGCCCACGGGGCTCAGGAAAACCTCGCACAGCAGCTCGGCAACAGCGCCGGTCAGCGAGCACATAAGGACCTGCACCCAGGTCCAACCAAAGAACGTGTGGCTCACCACGATGGCAAAGACCAAGTTGTCGATAAACTGGCCAACACCCGTGGACACATAGGAGCGGAAGGCGAAGCTCGCAAAGTTATTCTTTTTGAGCATGCGGCCGAGCGACTGGTTGAGCGTGGAGTTAACCACGGCAGAAACGAGCATTGCCAGCGAAGAGCCCAGCACCACGTACCAGGTGCCGCCAATGGTGGCGTTAAGGGCGGTGTTGACCTCGATCATGCCGGTGTCGTAGTAGGCGCCCCACATACCGGGCGTGAGCGAGCATGCCCAAAAGCACAGGCTCACGGCCAGGTTGACCAGCAGCGCGAGGATAGAGATTTTGATGGATGCCTTGGCGCCAAAGCGCTTGCAGATCATGTCCTGGCACAAAAACGAAACCCAGCTCACCACAAAGCCGCAATCGAGTGCCAGATACGGCAGGCTGATAAGCTCTTTGTTGGCCAGCAGGTTCATCATGATGACGCTCACGAAAAACAGCGAAACCGTTGCCGCGGGAATGCTCCGCAGCAGGACCTTGTAGTCCTCCATGACCTTCTTGATCATTATGTACTCCTTTGGTTTTAGGTTTAACGAGCAGGATATCGGACCCGAACTGCTCGGACGCCCCGGTCTTGAGACGACGG
>CABQNA010000262.1 GCA_902465425.1 uncultured Collinsella sp. | reverse complement strand
CACATCGACGTACACCTCCGCAGCAGAGGAACTCTTGGCCGAAGACTCATCATCAGAAGACGCATCCCCGGCCCCGTGCACATCCGAGACGCTCGCCTCATCACTACGCTCAAACGACACGCTACTGGAGTGGCCACCAAAACTTGCCATCGCCAAACCGCTCGCGGCGGCAATGACAACCAGAATCGCCACCACCACCGCTTTATGCCCGAGCAACTTGCCCGCCCAGCGGTCCATCCGTTTAACCCGTTCGTATTGCTCGCGCTGCGCCATAGCAAACACCTCCCAACACCATCGTGTCAGGAAACGAGCGTCGCAGCTTCCGCACGTCCACACTAGTTTTCGCGGTCAAACCAAATACCGACCAAAACCTTGCGCGAACATGTCCATTTATTCAGTCACGCGTCAGCGAATGAACATCTTGACATCATTTGCCCAGATAGCAAAAGACCGACGATACAGGCGCATCGTCGGTCTATGCAGGCAATTACTCGTGATCTTGGTAAATCTCACGCGGAGCAAGCTCCGAATGTTTGCGTTTTAAGGTCTTAGGGGCCTTATACGTGTTGCTGGAGAAGTCGATGTACTCGGTCTGCTTAAGCAGGCGCTCGATCATCTCCTCGTGGTCGAACAGCTCCCAGGCCTCATGCACGGCATCGAGTTTGGCGTGCGTCTCGGGACGACGCGGCATAAACAGCGTGCAGCAGTCGGGCGCTGCCTCAGTAGATATATCGAACGTGCCGATCTCCTGAGCGCGCGCAATGATCTCCTGCTTGTCGGACCCGATGAGCGGACGGAACACGGGAATCTTCACGGCCTCGTTGACGGCCATGATGTTCTCGAGCGTCTGGGAGGCGACCTGACCGAGCGACTCACCGGTCACGATGGCCTTGGCGCCCTCGATATGCGCAATGCGCTCGGCAACCGAATACATGATGCGGCGATACATGATCACGCGCAGGTTGCTGGGGCAGGTGACGGAAATCTCACGCTGGCAATCGCCAAACGGCACCACGTACAGGCGGCCAATCTGGACACCCGGCTCAAGCGCACGGATGATGTCCTGCACCAAATACTCGCTCGTATCGGGAGTCTGCGGACGACCGGAGAAATGTACCGGCACGCACACCGCACCGCGACGCGCGAGCATCCAGGTCGCCACCGGAGAATCGATGCCCGACGACAGAAGCGTCACGACCTTGCCGGCAGAACCCACCGGCAGACCGCCCACGCCGCGCTCGGAGCGCGCGTACACGTAAACGCTACCCTGTACCACCAGTACGTGCACCATCGCATCGGGGTCGTGCATTTGAACCTTTTTATCGGGGAAGGCCTCGCACAGCACCTCGCCCACCTGGCGATTGATATCAATCGAGGTGAGCTCATAGTCGGTATTGGAGCGCTTGGCGTGAACCTTAAACGAATCGAAGGGGCCAAACTCGCGCAGCGCCTTGACGGCGGCGGCGCAGTACTCCTGCGGGTCGCGGTTGGTGTGGTAAGCCAGGGACACACGGGCAACGCCGGGGACGGTGCGGATGACACGCGCCGCCTCGTCGGCCTGATGCTCGTTAAAGGTCACGAGGATATAACCGGAAATTCGAGACACGGCGTTCACGGAAAAGGCGGCCAAAGCCGCCTTAATGTTATCCGTTAGGATATGCTCAAAATGTGCGCGGTTCTTGCCCTTCAGTCCAACCTCGTGATAGTGGACCAGGCAAACGCGAGCTGCCATTTAGGCTTCAGCAACCTTATGGCCGAGCGCCTTCTCGTAACGGGCCTCGTCGTAGGAGATATCGCCGTCGACGATCTCATCCATAGCCATCGAGATGGTATCGGCGCCGGAGAGCGCGATGGTGATGTCGTCGACATCCTGAACGGCAAGCACGCGGTTATGCTGGCCACGCAGCATGCTATTGATGTCGCAGGCACGCTTGGAGGCAAGCGAAGCGAGCAGGAAGCGGTTGTGATCGGTCTTCTCCAGAAGATCGTCAATGCAAGGCTTTACAACGGACACGGACCTCAGATCCTTTCATGCATATCGAGAACGCGAACGAGCTCGTCGGTCGCGCGGTCGAGATCGTCATTCACCACGACGTCGTCGTAGCGGTCGGCAAGGGCAAGCTCATGGGCGGCGTTTGCCATACGCAGCTCAATCGTCTCGGGCGTCTCGGTACCGCGACCGACCAGACGCTCG
>CABQNA010000261.1 GCA_902465425.1 uncultured Collinsella sp. | reverse complement strand
TCGTTTCGGTCGACCTCGCAAGCCGTGCCCTCCTCAGTTTGAGCTGGTGCGCGATAGCTATGAGGCAGGCGATATTACCCGCAGCCAAGCAGCAAAGTGCCCGGGCGTGTGCGTGGGGACGTTCGATCGCTGGATGCGCGAGGCGGGGTAGGGGTTTGCGTCGCTTTGTTGCTTCCTGTTGCGATTCAAATTTTGATACGGTGACGATGCCATTTGGGGCTACACTCGCTGATATTCAAAAAAAGGAGGTTGGCCCTTGACGCGCGTAAAACAAATAATCGGATGGACCGCGATCGTTCTGTTCGCTGTAACGCTGGCGGGCATCTGGGTGCTGACGGAGCAAAATGCGGTGGAGACGTCGTTGCTGAGCGAGTTCACCGCGCGTGTGGTGGAGGGTCAGGCTACGGGCATTCAGGCCGCCGATGCCACGGGTGAAGCCCAGACGGAGAACGGAATGACCGGGGGCACCGATTCGGCTGCCTCGAATGTCCGGTCTGGCCGACTTGCTTCCATTCGCATGTGGGTGGGCGCGAACGTCCGTCGCGTTGCCCATACCGTAGAGTTTTTCTTCGTCGGATTGTTCGCCTCGGTGGTCGTGGTTTGCTTTTCCAGGCGTCCGTGGAGCGTGTGCTCCCGTTGCGTGCCCGTATTGCTCTTTTGCGCCGCCTGCTCCGTTGGCGATCAGGTACATAAGATCTTTGTTCCCGGCAGGCATTTCGACGTTATCGATTTAGGATTCGATGCTGCGGGCTATGTCACCGCCATGCTGTTGGTATTGCTGACGGCGGCGTTGGTGCGCCATGCGACTCGGCCGATCGGCGCCCATGCGAGGCGCTAGCCTTAAGACGAGACATCGCGACTGCGTATGCTTCGACATTGACTACAATAACGGCTGCAATCGCGAGTGGTCGTCGATGTGCAGTTTTCCAGACACCTGTTTTCTCTAAGAAAGGAAATCCCATGGCGGTATTGTTTGTTGAATATCCCAAGTGCTCGACCTGTAAGAAGGCCAAGGCATGGCTGGACGAACATGGGGTAGAGTATATCGACCGCGATATTGTTTTGGACAATCCCACGGCTGATGAGCTTGCGACTTGGATTGCCCGTTCGGGGCTGCTGGTGCGGCGCTTCTTTAATTCGTCGGGCATGAAATATCGAGAGCTGGGCCTGAAGGCGCGTCTGGATGTGGGCATGACGGATCGGGAATGCTACGAGCTGCTGGCGACCGACGGCATGCTGGTCAAGCGTCCGCTGCTGGTGGGCGACGACTTTGCGATTCCCGGCTTTAGGGAAGCGGCTTGGGCCGAGGCGTTACTGTAGCGGCTGCGGAAAGTGCGTCCCGTTTTGAGTGCTCAGGGTGGGACGCACTTTCCGCCGGCGGGCCTGCCCCAGTCAGTCCGCCAGCCGCGCCCATTCGTGCGGATCGTAGACCTTTACGTGCTTGTTGGGCTTGCCGCTCCAGTACTCCTCGTCCATAAAGGGCAGATATGCCTGAACGCCGGGACAGATAAAGGGAATCCGCTGCTGTTGCAGTCGCTCGCGCTGGCGCTGCTCCAGGTGCGCCTCGGATATGACGGTCGGCATACCGGACAGCTCGACGAGGCTTGCCTGGATTCGCTTAAGGTCGGGGAGTCCCGCGTGCCATGACACCCGCATGATCAAAAAGGATGCACGGCGGTATTTTGCCTGCATCACCGTGATGGCGGGGCGCAGTGTGGGATGGATTTTGTCCCGTTCGGGCCAAAGGTCAGCAGTGATCTCGAGGCCCAGGGTCTCCCATAGGTAATCAAGCTCTTCGTCCATGGTGCCTCGATATCCGTGCAATGATGACGGTTCGATTGTGCCATCAGCCGTGAGTGCTGCATTGTTGTAATCTACCAGCGGTAGATGTGGGATGTTTTACGGGCTTTGACGCCGTAGGTGTCGCTGGTGCTTCACAGGTCCTTCACGTGTTGGCCGTATTTGACTGAATTTCAAAAAAGTCAAAATTAGGGCTTGCGTCACGGCGGGACTTCCCGTATATTTCTTTCTTGCGCAAAGGCACAGCCGAGCGCAGCGATGCAGTCATTGGGATGTCGTCTAATGGCAGGACAGCGGATTCTGGTTCCGTCAATGGGGGTTCGACTCCCTCCATCCCAGCCATTGCATTTGCTACATATGGCCCGTTCGTCTAGCGGTTTAGGACGCCGCCCTCTCAAGGCGGAGATCACCAG
>CABQNA010000260.1 GCA_902465425.1 uncultured Collinsella sp. | reverse complement strand
GATTAATGGATGGAAACGGATGTTCTATCGGGACACACATTTTGTCCTATAAGCCGGGACTGGTTGGGACGGCAGCGTTCATGGGTGGGGTACACTGGGTGGCGACTTTTAGTTTATCTACTACCTGATGGGGTGTTTTTGTATGGGTAAGAAGTCTCGGGCTCGGGTTGCTGCGGCGGGGACTCGCAAGGATCCTGGTCGTCGGGTTGCCGAGGGTAAAAAGGTCGATCGTGTCGAGAAGGATAAGAAGGTTGGCGCGCATGCTCATCCTGAGTGGGCGCCTCACCTCAATACGGCTAGTGAGGATTTGACTGCCAAGTTGTTTACTCTGGTCGAGGTAATTTTGGGCGTGGTGCCCCTTGTGGTTATCGGTTTATTCTTGGCTTCGAAGGACGCCACGAGTGTCGATAAACTCACCGAGGTCTTTTCGCAGGAGCCCTCGATGGTGGTCACGTTTATTTCTGCGTGCTTGCAGCCGTTTGTGGCGTACATGCTGTATATGGTCTACCGCAAATACTGCGAGGGCGATGCGGGTTTTGTCGCCGGCAACCTGATCGGTCTTTTGTGCTCCGAGATCCTACTGCTCAATATCCCGGGCGTCATCGGTATGGGCATCTTGCTGTGGCGTGTTTGGCGCAACGTCGCCCCGCACTTTGAGAGCTGGCTGTTTGAGCGCCGCGTAATGGGCGTGCTGGCAGACATCGCCGGGTCGCTCGTGATTCTCGTCTTGGCATTTATGTGCGCCACCGCCGCCCGAGGTCTCGCGGGCATGTAGTCTGTCCTCACCGACCACGGAGCGCAGGGCGGGGAAACCTTTCCCTCTCGCTCACGGCTTCGCAGGGTCGCGCGAGGCAAAGGTTTCCCCGCCCTGCGCTCCGGCGTTGGGTCGTCGCGTGCTCGTTACTGAAAAGCTGATAAGAAGTTTGTGTGCCGCCCCTTATGGGGCGGCACGTTTTTGTGGGGTCCCTGTTTCCACATTTTTCGTCAAGCTTTTGGTTAGATTTTGGTCAGTTGGCGTAAAGGCGGAAGTCCAAAAGATTGATGGCGAAAAAAGCTCAGAGAAAGTGCTGGTAGGGGGGTTGTTGAGCTTTTCGACAGCTTTTGAGCAAAAGAAACTTTGTGGCTATTGCCGGCGATTGCGTTGTCGCGGTCATGGCGGTGCGGGATGCTGGTCGTAAGCGTCGAATGCTCCGATTTTGGAGGCCAGCATGGATCTGTTTCTTGAGACTCCGCAGCAACAAGCCGAGCGCATGTTGCGCCAGCAGCAACGACTCATGGAGATGCAAATGCAAGGGGCGGCAGTCCAGCCCTTTGCGCAGAATGTCGTGCCCGCTGCTGTACCCGCAGCTGTGCCCGGGTGCGAATCGGCACCAGAGGCCTATTCCGTACAGCAAGATTCATATGCGCAGGAGCTCGCGTTCGACAAGCGTCGTGCGCGTCGTCGCCGCGTGGGCCAGCGCCTGCGCACATTGGCGATGATCGTGCTCATTCCGCTAGGACTTGCGGCGATTTTCTTGGTCTCGTATGCGCTCACCTGCATCTTCAACGGTGCTTCGCCCGGCGAAGTGCTCCAACATCTGTCAGCCCTCGGCCAGCGCCTAGGCGATGTCATAACAACAATCCGCGCCGGCTGGGAGAGTTAGCGTTTGTCACATTAGGACTTCCAGGGTGTAGGGATTATCGCCACGAGCGGAATTCTTGCATCCTGTTGGTCCTGTCGTGCGACTGAATAGTATTATTGAAGATGAATAATAATAGGATTTGTTATGTATAAGCAGGATTTAGAACAGACTCTTTTGGGCATTGACGAAGAGGCGGAGCTGGAAATAGGTCCAAGAGACGACAGGCCGAACGTTGTATTGGTGGGAGGAAGCGCCTTCATGCTAAACGATGTGACGAATCGTTCGGTTACACATGACATTGATGTGTTTGAGGCAGATAGGTGCCTCCGCGAGATCATAGTTCGATACCCCGAGGTGAATGGTATGGCGGTGGCATATTGTAATCAGATGCCGTTCAATTACGAAGATCGTTTGATTCCCTTGGATATTGGGGCGCGTTTTATCAGGTACTTTACGTCATCCTTGGAGGACCTGGCGGTAATGAAGCTCTATGCCTACCGTCCGAACGACATCATCGATCTTCATAGTCAGGCATTCGTCGACCGACTTGATTGGGGGTTGCTCGAACGCCTTATATTCGACGAGGGAGAGG
>CABQNA010000259.1 GCA_902465425.1 uncultured Collinsella sp. | reverse complement strand
GAAATGTCGGCAGAGAACTTATTCTTATAGCGCATTTTCTGGATGGTCAGATAGCTGCGCACGTGGGCGATCTCGGTGCGCTCCATGATGGCCTGGAGCAGCTCATCGATCTCGACATGTTCGTCGGTCGCGCTCTTGCCGTCATAGGCACCCAGGTTCACGCCGGTCAGCACGACCTCGGGCACGCCGGCCTCCTGGGCTTCACGCACCTGTTCGAGCACGGACTCGACGGGTACGGAACGCTCGGGACCGCGGGCCTTCCACACGATGCAATAGGTGCAGCGGTGGCTGCAGCCATCCTGGATCTTCACGCCCAGCCGCGAACGACCGAGCGCATCGACCACGTCACCATCGCTGCAGGCGGGCACGCTATCGGATTCGACACCCAGCACCTCGCAGACGCGCTCGGCGACGTCAATCTTGGACGGTTCGGCGATCACGCGATCGGAGAGCTCCAGCAGCTCCTCGGGATGCAGGTTGACGACGCAGCCGGTTACGACCACGTAAGGCTCGCCCGGATAGGCCAGGGCGTGACGGACGGCCTTGCGGGTCTTGGCCTCGGCCTCCCCCGTCACGGCACAGGTGTTAATGACGATCAGTTCTGCATCCTGAGGCTCCACCATTGCAAAACCCAAGCGCATAAGATCTGCAGTGATACGGTCGGACTCAACCCGGTTGACACGGCATCCGAGGTTGACAACAGAGATATGAGGTGCGAGCACACGGGCTCCTTAATCGAGGATGTCGTCGAGGTCACTCTTGATACGGTCGGTCACCGACTTCTTACCGGATGCGACGTCATCGCCCATCTCGTCGGCAAAGGCGCGAAGCAGCTCGCGCTGCTTGTTGGAGAGATTGGTGGGGACGACCACGCGCAGCTGCACGACCAGACGACCGCGCGAACCGCCACCGCCGATACGCGGCATGCCGTAATTGTTGACGCTCACGGTGTCACCGTACTGGGCGCCGGCGGGAACCGCCACCTTGACGACCTCGTCAGGCATAATGCCATCAACCTCGATCTCGCAACCGAGCGCGGCCTGCGCAATCGAGATATCGCTCACCAGATACAGGTCATCGCCATTACGCTTAAAACGCTCGTGGTCGGCGACACGCACGTTGACGATCAGGTCGCCCGACGGCTCGCCACGAAGGCCGGCCTCGCCAAAACCGCTCACGCGCAGCTGGCGACCGGTCGAAACACCGGCGGGAATATCGATGTCAATCTTTTCGTGAGAAGGCGTGCGGCCCTGGCCATCACAGGTCTCGCAGGGATGATCGATAACCGTGCCTTCGCCGTGGCAGTCGGGACAGGGCGAAGAGGACTGAACCTGGCCCAGGAAAGAACGCTGGACCGTCGTCACATAGCCTGTGCCGTGACAGCGGCTGCACTGCTTTTCGGTCGCGCCCTCGGACTTACCGGTACCATTGCAGTCCTCGCAAGGAGCAAGACGGTCGTAGCTGATCGTCTTTTTGCAGCCGAGCGCCGCCTCCTCGAGCGTCACCGAAAGGGAGATGGCCATATCGCGACCGCGACGGCGCTCGCGACGGCTGCGAGCGCCACCACCGGCGCCACCGCCAAAGAACGACGAGAACAGGTCGTCCATGCCCATGCCACCAAAGATATCGTTGATGTCGACATAGCCAGAGCCACCGGGGCCGTCCGCGGTGCCGTAACGGTCGTAGTTAGCACGCTTCTGCTCGTCGGAAAGAACGGAATAGGCCTCGTTGAGCTCTTTGAACTTGGCCTCGGCCTCGGGGTCGTCCGAAACATCCGGGTGTACCGTACGGGCTTTCTTTAGAAACGCGCGCTTAATCGTCCGCGCGTCGGCATCCTTGTCAACGCCAAGTACCTCGTAGTAATCCCTATTTTCCGACACGACCGAATCCTTCCAACTTTCATTATTGTCACAGTGCGTCCTATACCCAAGCTGGGCCGGGCGCAAACAGAGGGTTTGATGTTATTGCATTCCGTACGGCGAAAGCACGGCCCGCTGTGAGCAGCTCGCGAACCAAACCGACACGAGCGCGAACATAAAACCGTTGGCAAATCCATTGGCAAACTGCATCGCACCGCGCTTCCACCACAGCAGACTGCGATGAAGCACGCCGTCCGACAGCACCATGAACAAGCCCATGGCAAACGGGATGAAGCACATCATGGCAAAGGCGGAGAACACGCCCGAGATGGCCGACAGTACCAAAAACGGCGCGATGATACCCA
>CABQNA010000258.1 GCA_902465425.1 uncultured Collinsella sp. | reverse complement strand
CCGGGCGTCGACATGTCCACCGGCTCGCTCGGCCAGGGCATCTCCGCCGCCGTGGGCATGGCGGTTGCCGCCAAGCACTGGGGCGATACTTACCGCACGTACGCCCTGCTGGGTGATGGCGAGAGCGAGGAGGGCCAGGTCTGGGAGGCAGCCATGTTTGCCGGCAACCAGCAGCTCGATAACCTCTGCGTGATCGTCGACCACAACGGCCTTCAGATTGACGGTCCCGTCGAGGAGGTCAACGACCCCATGCCGCTCGCCGACAAGTTCCGTGCCTTTAAGTTCCACGTGGTGGAGCTTGCCGACGGCAACGACTTCGACCAGATCCGCGCCGCCTTTGCCGAGGCTCGCGCTACCAAGGGCCAGCCGACCGCCATTATCGCCGAGACCACAAAGGGCAAGGGCGTGTCCTTTATGGAGAACCAGGTTGGTTGGCACGGCAAGGCCCCCAACGATGAACAGTTTGAGCAGGCCATGGCAGAGCTCACGGCCGCCGGAGAGGAGCTCTAGGATGGCAGACGTCAAAAAAATCGCCACGCGCGTAAGCTACGGCGAGGCCCTCGTCGAGCTCGCCAACGAGCACGATGACTTTGTGGTCCTCGACGCCGACCTTGCCGCCGCCACGCAGACCGGCAAGTTCAAGGCCGCCTGCCCCGATCGTTTCTTCGATGTGGGCATTGCCGAGAGCAACCTGATGGGCGTCGCCGCCGGTATCGCAACCACCGGCCGCGTTGCCTTCGCGAGCACCTTTGCCATGTTCGCTGCCGGTCGCGCCTTTGAGCAGGTCCGCAACTCCATCGGCTACCCGCACCTTAACGTTAAGATCGGTGCCACGCACGCCGGTATCTCGGTGGGCGAGGATGGCGCCACGCATCAGTGCTGCGAGGATATCGCCCTTATGCGCGTCATCCCCGGCATGACTGTTATCGTTCCTGCCGACGATGTGGAGGCCCGCGCCGTGACGCGCGCCGCCTACGAGTGCGACGGTCCGGTGTACATGCGCTTCGCCCGTCTGGCCTCGCCAGTTATCAACGACCCCGAGACCTACAAGTTCGAGTTGGGTAAGGGCATTGTCATGCGCGAGGGCGCCGATGTGACCATCATCGCCTGCGGCCTGATGGTCGGCGAGGCTCTTGACGCCGCCGAGCAGCTCGCTGCCGAGGGCATCGACGCCGAGGTCATCAACATGCACACCATCAAGCCCATCGATGCCGACCTGATCGTCAAGAGCGCCACCAAGACCGGCCACGTCGTGACCGTCGAGGAGCACTCCGTGATCGGCGGCCTGGGCAGCGCCGTTGCCGACGTCCTGTGCGAGCAGTGCCCGACGCCGCTCAAGAAGATCGGCGTCAACGACACCTTCGGTGAGTCCGGCCCGGGCGCTGAGCTCTTGCACAAGTATGGCCTGGACGCCGCCAACATCGTGGCGACCACCAAGGAGTTCTTGGCATAAGGCAAGGCAGATCTCAAGGACTGCTTCGCCAGAACTATAAAACTGCTTCGCCAGTACTATGGAAACCCGGCAGGGGCGCTCTCTTGGAGAGCGCCCCTGTTTCAGTTGCGGTGAAATAAGGACTGTTTTGCCAGCTTAAAGGCTTAATTAATCCGTATTTCACCGCAACTCATGAAGACGCTCCTCAAGCACGGTCCCATCAGGGAAAAGGGCATATATCGGCAAAGCGCAATTCAGACAACCCACGAGCGCGGCGCTGCTGCACCCAAGTAAAACGCGGCGACCCCTTAGTTACCGCAGGCCGGGCACAGGGTTACTCTCCAAATTTTTCCGCAGGACGGAGGAGCCCCTGCCGCGCGAAGCGCGCAGCGGGGGCTCCGACATGTCCGAGGACGATTTGGGAGGTAACCTTGTATGCGGCCGGAGGGACCAGGCCCCGCCATGCTTCTTATGTGCAGCAAAGCTAATACTGCTAAAATACAAAGTGCTCATGTAGTTTAAACGCACGACGATAAGGAGCACCAGTGGGTAACCACTTCCGTACCTCCGGTGCGGGCGATGATGCCCCCAAGACGCAGGCAGGCGTCCAGGGCAGTCGTTTCGCCACTCCGGATTCAGAGGG
Source organism: uncultured Collinsella sp. (assembly GCA_902465425.1). Classification (GTDB taxonomy): domain Bacteria; phylum Actinomycetota; class Coriobacteriia; order Coriobacteriales; family Coriobacteriaceae; genus Collinsella. Next base: position 177 of record CABQNA010000258.1, on the reverse strand, counting down.
CCAGCCTGTTGCTCAGGCCCCCGCTCAGCCGGCAGATCAGGCACAGCCGGCATCCGATCCCTTTGCCTACAATCCCACCAGCGATGTTGCGCTTTCCGGCGCGGCGGGTTTTGAGCCCGTTCAGGCCGTGACCGCTCGCGTGGAGCAGCCTCAGGCTGGTGCCGCCATGCCGCAGCC
>CABQNA010000257.1 GCA_902465425.1 uncultured Collinsella sp. | reverse complement strand
GCCGCGCGGCAAGGAGATATATTGCCAGACCGGAGGGGCCCCGGGGGCGGGAATCTGAGCGCACACATTTCCTACACAACTATGCCTCTGACTGACGTTTGCCAGTCGTTTGCTACCGCTCGCCGAGCACATCTTTATATAGAGAGGCCCCTTGGCTACAGCCGATATGCACCCCTGGCCAAAGCGCAGCCGGCATCCAGCAGCTCATCACGCTCCTCCACCGAAAAGCCCTCGGCGTACACGCGCACCACCGGTTCGGTCCCGCTGGGACGGATCAGCAGCCAGGTGTCATCTTCAAATGCCAGACGCAAGCCATCCATATGACTTACGCTCTGCGGTACCTTGCCGCATATCGACTTGGGATTCACTCCGGGAAGCAGCGTGCGCAACGTCTCGGCATCCTCGGCCTCAAGGCGCAAATCTCGACGTCCGTAACTCGTCTTGCCAAAGCTCGCCTCGAGCTGATCGATAAGCACGCCCAAGGGCGCGCCGGTCTTGGCCATGAGCTCGCACAAAATCAGGCAGGCAAGGATGCCGTCGCGCTCGGGCATGTGCGCGGCGATACCGATACCACCGGCCTCTTCACCGCCCACGAGAACGCCGCCCTTCTTCATCTCGGCGGCTATATATTTAAAACCGACGGGCTTGATGACCACGCGGCAGCCGAGCGCCTCGGCAATGCGACGCACAAGCGTGGAGCATGAAAGGTTGACGACGACGCGTCCCTTCAGATCGCGATACTGGACCAAATCGCCCAAAACGAGCGCCATGATCTGATGTGGATGTATATATCTGCCGCGCTCATCAACCGCGCCGATACGATCGGCGTCGCCATCAGTCACCAGACCGGCGCACGCCCCGTCTTCGACAACTGCGCGCTCACAAGCATCCACCCACGGCTCGACCGGGTCGGGGCAGATATCTCCCCTATCGGTCGCCTCGTCGGCGTGAATCTCGTGGACTTCGACGCCAATCTCTCGAAGCAAGTCGGCAAGATATCCCTGCGCAGCTCCGCCCATGGGGTCAACCACCACACGCATATGCGCGGCGCGAATGGCATCCGCGTCGACAAACGATGCCACCGCTCGCATATAGTCGGGAATGATATCTGCCGTGCGGTATTGCCCCTCAAGCCCCAGCGGCTCGGCGGCCATCGTCTCCTCGAGCTCTTCGATGACATCCTGGTTGGCCGTCGAGCCATCACCCATCCGCAGCTTGAGGCATAGATAGCCCTGCGGATGATGTGAGCCCGTCACCATAAGCGCGCCGCATGCCTCGCCGTCATACGCAGCCGCCCACGTAAGAGCGGGAGTCGGCAGCGGTCGAGACACGAGCACGGCATCGAGCCCGTGGGCGGCAATCACGCCCGCCGCGAGCTCGGCGAACTCGCGCGCTTGTGGCCGAGTGTCAAATCCTACATATACCGTTTTACCGGGATTCGTCTTTTGCCATAGCCTGCCGATAGCATCGGTGACACGAGCGACGTTGTTGATAGTAAAGTCTCCGTCGACGCGAGCTCGCCAACCGTCAGTTCCAAAGTGAATTATCGCGCACACGCGCAGACACCTCGCAGTGTTTGGATCATGGTACGCATGAGGTATACCCGCAACGGGCATCCGGCAAGCCGCCGGCACGCTCGTTCACCGTTTAGGCAAAAGCGTCGAGGTGCGCACCGCCAACAAAAAAACCGCCCCAGCGGGGGCGGTGATTCGATACTCCCATTTTCGGGTTCTATATATTGAGCGCATCTGCCATAGCGGCTGTCGTAACCGCCGTGGTTCCGCAGCAGCTGCCTACCATTGCGGCGCCCGCCCGCTTCCACTCGACGCATGCGCGAGCGAAGGCTTCGGGGTCCTCATGCCACACGGGACCATCCTGTGTCTGAACCGGATTTCCCGCATTGGGACGCACCGTGACGGGAGTAGTCGCCGATGCAACCATCCTGGGCACCGCCGCGTTCGCGGCCGCAAGCGAACAGCAATTAACACCAACCGAGTTTGCGCCGTGTTTTTCGGCGTACAAAACGGCTGCCTCGATGTTGAGGCCATCGCCCAACAGGTCGCCTTTATCGTCAACGACAAAACTGACCAGGACAGGCATACCGTCGGCGGCATCTCGGGCGCCGGCAAGCATGGGCTGCAAATTACGGATAGACGTCACCGTCTCGATCAGCAGACCGTCAACACCAGCATTGAGCAAGGCGTGCGCTTGTTCGCGCGCAATGCCTCGGATTTCACGATACTCGGCAGAGTCCTCGGCAAACCACTCAATACAAAT
>CABQNA010000256.1 GCA_902465425.1 uncultured Collinsella sp. | reverse complement strand
CCGAGCTTACCAGCTGAATGCGATCGAGGCCCACGCCCAGCTCCTTTTGCATCACGGGCAGCGCTACGGTCACGACGGTCGAATCCAGACACACCATAAACGTCATGATGAGCACGGTAAACAGAATCACCCACTTGTTCTTGCCATGGGTGTCGCCCTCTAGGGCAATGTGCTCGCGGCGCAGCTGCTCTGCAGTTTTCTCCATATCCATCCTTTCGAGTGGCCCAACGCAAAAAACGGGGCCCCAATCGCCTGCAAACAGCCGCGATTGGGGTCCCGCCTACGGAATCGGAACGAAAGGTCGCCGAAGCTTTCTGCCAGCATCGGCACCTTGTACGGAGCTAGCCTAGCACTGCTCGAGCGCCTGCTCAAGGTCGGCAATCAGATCGGCCGTGTCCTCGAGGCCGCACGACAGGCGTACCATGTCGGCGGAGATGCCACAGGCGATGAGCTCTTCATCGTTCATCTGGCGATGCGTGGCATTAGCGGGATGCAGGCAGCAAGTGCGGGCATCGGCCACGTGCGTGGCGATCTGGGCGAGCTTGAGGCTCTTCATAAAGGTCTCGGCCGCCGCGCGACCACCGTTAAAGCCAAAGCTCACAACGCCGCAGGTACCGTTGGGCATGTACTTCTGAGCGATGTCATAGTACTTATCGCCCTCCAGGCCCGGATAGCTCACGAAGCGTACCTTGGGATGACTCTGCAGGAACTTGGCAACAGCCAGGCCGTTCTCACAATGACGCGGCATGCGCACATGCAGGCTCTCGAGCGAGCTATTCAGGAAGAAGGCCGCCTGAGGGTTCTGCATGGGGCCGAGGTCGCGCATGAGCTGAGCGGTGGCCTTGGTAATGAAGGCGCCCTCGCGACCGAACTTCTCGGCATAGGTCACGCCATGGTAGCTCTCGTCGGGCGTAGTAAGACCCGGGAACTTATCCGCATGGGCCATCCAGTCAAACTGGCCGTGGTCGACGATCACGCCGCCCAGGTAGGCAGCATGTCCATCCATGTACTTGGTGGTAGAGTGTGTAACGATATCGGCGCCCCACTCAAAGGGACGGCACATCACGGGTGTCGGGAAGGTGTTGTCGACCATCAGCGGCACGCCGTGCCGGTGCGCGGCGGCGGCAAATTTTTCGATGTCGAGCACGGTCAGCGCCGGGTTTGCGATCGTCTCGCCAAAGACGAGCTTGGTGTTAGGTTGGAAGGCTGCCTCCAACTCCTCATCGGTGCAGTCGGGGGCAACGAACGTGCAGGTCAGCCCCATACGGCCCATGGTGTGGGCGAGCAGGTTATAGGTACCGCCGTAGATAGCAGAGCTTGCGACCACGTGATCGCCGGCACCGGCCACGTTAAAGATCGCAAGGAAGTTCGCCGCCATGCCCGAGCTCGTGAGCATCGCGGCAGTGCCGCCCTCCATCTCGCAGATCTTGGCGGCAACCAGGTCGCACGTGGGGTTCTGCAGACGGCTGTAGAAATAGCCCGACTCCTCCAGGTCAAACAGCTTGCCCATGTGCTCCGACGTGTCGTACTTCCACGTGGTGGACTGGTAGATAGGCACCTGACGCGGCTCTGCATCTCCCGGGTGATAGCCGCCCTGAACACACGTCGTACCGATGGTCTGCTCGCTCATATCTAGCTCCCTTGCCTGGGTTACGTTTTTATCCGGTTCACGATACCGCTACCCCGCAGCCCTCTCAACCCATCCCCAAGGTAGGTTAATGGACAAATTGATCAGGGGTATATATCTCAAGCTTTGGGCATTTGCTCGATAGATAAAAACGAGGCATACATGAAGCTCTCGATGATTACATGCCCCGTCACGGGTACCATAGGCGGGTACACCGTGACCAAGGAGACAACGATGAAGCAAATCGATACGGCCCAGCTCGACATCACCGCCTGTCAGGCTCAAGCTGCCGAATATCACGCCCGTGGCTTTAACTGCGCCCAGGCCGTCGCTTGCACGCTCGCGCCCGTCGTCGGGCTCGACCCCCAGGTCGCCTTTACCCTCACCGAGGGCTTCGGCGCCGGCATGGGAGGCATGACCGAAACTTGCGGCGCTATCTCGGGCGCCGTGGCCATCATGGGCTTTGTGATGAGCGACGGCATGGAAAACCCCAAGACCAAGGGCCAGACCTACAAGCTGTCGCGCGAGATCGCCAAGCGTTTTGGCGAGAAGAACACGACGACCGTCTGCGGCACGCTCAAGGGCATCGGATCGGACAAGGGTCCGCTCCGCAGCTGCCCCGGCTGCATCGACGATGCCGTCGAGATCGCTTGC
>CABQNA010000255.1 GCA_902465425.1 uncultured Collinsella sp. | reverse complement strand
GTCGCTCATGCAGCGCGGGGGCTTTCTTTTTGGACATGCCCCCGTCACGTCCTTGTGGCGGACCGTGCCCGGAAAGAATTCGAGGAGGTGTAATTCATGCCCCAGCAGTACAAAATCGACAAGGTTGCAGAGATCGAGTCCCGTATCGCCGAGAACGCCGGTCTGTTCGTCGTCAACTACAACGGTCTGACGGTTAAGCAGGCTCAGGAGCTGCGTCATCAGCTTCGCGAGTGCGGCGCCGAGATGAAGGTCTACAAGAACAACCTGGTCAAGATCGCTCTCAAGAACCAGGAGCAGCCCGAGATCGACGAGATCCTCGCCGGCCCCGTCGCTTATGTGTTCTACGAGTCCGAGCCGGTCGAGGCCGCTAAGGCCCTTAAGGACTTCTCCGCTAAGTCCAAGGGCGTCCTTGAGATCAAGGGCGGTATCTCCGACGGCAAGGCCGTTTCCGCTGATGATGTTAAGGCTATCGCCGAGCTGCCCACCAAGGATCAGCTTCTCGGCCAGATCGCCGGTCTCATCTCCGGTTTCGCTCGCGACATCGCTGTCTGCGTCAACGGCGTTTCCTCTGGTCTCGCTCGTTCGATCCAGCAGGTCTCCGAGCAGAAGGCAGCCTAGTCGCTGTTTTCACCCGCGGCGGCAACGCCGCACCCCTGGCGCATTCGCGCCGTGTTTTAACTGATCTCCGTGCATCCGCACGGAAACCGAAAGGACTTAGAAATGGCTAAGCTTACCACCGATGAGATCATCGATGCTCTTAAGGAAATGACCCTTCTCGAGGCTTCCGAGCTCGTTAAGGCTATCGAGGACACCTTCGGCGTTTCCGCCGCTGCTCCTGCCGCTGTTGTCGCCGCTCCCGCTGCTGGCGCTGCTGAGGCCGAGGAGAAGACCGAGTTTGACGTCGTGCTCGAGGGCTTCGGCGACAACAAGATCCAGGTCATCAAGGCCGTCCGTGAGCTCACCAACCTTGGCCTGAAGGAGGCCAAGGAGGTCGTCGAGGGCGCTCCCAAGGCTGTTCTCGAGGGTGCCAAGAAGGAGGACGCCGAGGCTGCCAAGGAGAAGCTCGAGGCTGCTGGCGCTGCTGTCACCCTCAAGTAATCAGGCTTTCTCGCCAGATTTCTTTGCAGACGGGGTTCGCATTGCGAGCCCCGTCTTTTTTTGTTTTGGCCCTTCATTCCCATTGCTCGGCACGCAGCACACCGCTGTCTTCGCCGCGCCAATCCCGTTACCGCTGGGGCGTAAAATTGCACCATTCGAGCAATAATTTGCGTTGACCTGCTGAAGAATTGCGTTTGCCTTACGGCGACGTATGTCTCCGGCGGTAAGATACTTCGGTATCGCAATTTGGTCTGCGGCCGCCGTGCCGCACGCACAGGGCGCATTCTGCGCCTGCGAAAGGATCCTTGAATAACATGAAGGCAATCATCCCCGCCGCCGGTCTTGGCACGCGTTTTCTGCCTGGCACCAAGTGCACGCCCAAAGAGATGCTGCCGGTGCTCGACAAGCCGGTCATCCAGTATGTCGTTGAGGAGGCACTCGACCCCGAGGAGGTCGACGACGCCATCATCGTTACCTCTCCCGGTAAGCCCGAGCTGCTGAGCTACTTCCAGCCCGATCGCTCGCTCGAGAATCTGCTGCGTGAGCGCGGTAAGGATGCTTACGCCGATGCAGTTGCCCACGCGGGCGGCATGCCGGTCGACTTCCGTTATCAGTACGAGCCCAAGGGCCTCGGTCATGCCATTCGCTCTGCTGCCGACGCCGTGGCAGGGGAGAACTTCCTGGTTCTTCTGGGCGACTACGTTGTGCCCAACCGTGACATCTGCGACAAGATGCTTGCTGTCTCCAAGGAGCACGGTGGCGCTTCGGTTATCGCCGTTGCCGCGTGCGCTCCCGAGGAAGTCAGCCGCTATGGCGTCATCGCCGGCGATCGCGTTGGCTCGCTCGAGGGCTTCGAGAATGCTGCCGACGACGAGCCCGGTGCCGTTTGGCGCATCGGCGGTCTGGTCGAGAAGCCCGCTCCCGAGGCGGCTCCGTCCAACCTGTACATCGTCGGTCGCTACCTGCTGAGCCCGCTGGTCATGGACCTGCTCGCCGATCAGCAGGCCGGCAAGGGCGGCGAGATTCAGCTCACCGACGCCATGGCCCGCTCGCTCGACCGCGAGGCCATGTACGCTGTCGTTATCGACCCGCTGTCGGGCTACGACACCGGCACCCCGTCTGGCTGGATGGCCACCAACGCCCTCATGGCCGCAAGCGATCCTCGCTTTGCCAGCGCCTTCTGGGACGCCATCGACGAGCGCGGCGG
>CABQNA010000254.1 GCA_902465425.1 uncultured Collinsella sp. | reverse complement strand
TGAAGGTTTCCTCGGCCTACAGCAAAATGCCCATCTGTGCCCGCGTCCCCTCACTCAAGGAGCGGACCCCCGAGGAGCGCGAGGATCTCATCTTGAGCTTCCTGCGCAGCGAGGGGTGCCGAATCGGTTCTGATGTGAAGATCAGCCGCGGCGCATACCGTTGCCTCGTGAACGCGGACTTTTCCGATAACATCGCCGGCTTGCGCGCCTGCGTGACGAACTGCTGCGCCAAAGCGTTCCTCAATCGCGAGGGCGACTACGTCGTCGTTCGCCCGTATCTTCTTCCCAGCGGGCTCCTCTCCTCCGCGCAGATCGATCAACAGCCCGACGATGGCGTTCTGATCGACGCGTCCCTGGATGCCGCCGAGAGCACAGGGCCGGTCGAGCAGGCGCTCGATGCCCTGTGCTCTCTCGATGAGCGATTCTGCGCCGGGGAGCTCTCTGTCTCCGAGCTCGTCTCGCAAGCTGTCTCCGCTGTGCGCGGCGTTGAGGATCACTTGATCTTCGGCCGCGGCGTTACCTCCTCGAGGTCGCGCGCCTTCGAGCGCATCGTGGGCGCGGTCCTTGCCGACGCAGGCTCTTCTTATGGCATCGAGCTTTCGAGGAAGGTCGCTTTTCTACTGGCCCAGGAGATTTGCCTGCAGTTGTGGCCGGGCATCGGCCTGGCTAAGCGAAAGTCTGCCTGTGCGGAGCAAATCTCCCATCTCCTCGGTGCCGTGACCTCCGAATTACCGTTTGCCTCGAGCGTCTCCGATCAGGTCGCCGCAGACGTGGAAGGGGCGCTGGGAATCTCGCTCGATCACTTCACGAAGACGCTTCTGACGCTGTGCGTCGCATCGGAGTCTCGCGATGCGAAGGCCCTTCGGACGCTCTGCGTCATCTTGTCCCACGGCTACTCAACGGCGACGAGCATCGCCGACGCGGCGAACCGTATGCTCGGCATGCATGTGTACGAGGCTGTCGACATGCCCTACGACCAGCAGCTGAAGGACATCGTCGGTCCGCTCCAGCGCCTCGTCGACCGCCATTCCTACTGCACCGGGGTCGTGTTCCTCGTCGACATGGGCTCCTTGGAGGAGGCCTATAAGGCCCTCGAGAACGTTACCGACTCCACTATCGGCGTGGTGAACAACGTCTCTACCGGTCTTGCGCTCGAGATCGGGGTCGGGCTGCTCGGCGGCAAGTCCATCGCCGAGGTTCTTGGCGATGCGACCGCCGCGTGCGTGACGCACTGCAAGGTGATCGAGCGCGTCAACCGTGAGGACGCCATCGTCTTCTGCTCCGAGTCCGGGGTCGACGCCGCGGAGAGGATACGCCAGCTCGTCTCGCAGAGCCTCCCGCGCACCATAGGCGCACGCCTGCTCACGAGGCCCTTCAAGCAGCTCGTCGCGAACGGGTCGAATGACGCCGTTTTCTCCGAGCACCGCGTCTGCGCCGTCATCGGCACGGGAGACCCTGGGGTCGCCTCCGTCCCCTTCGTCGCCCTCGAGGACATCATGTCGACGGCGTCCGCCTCTAAGGTTGATGCCGTGTTCGGCAGGTGGCTTGACGCTTCCGAGCTCTCTTCTTTCCACGAGAAGCTGCTCTCGAACATGACGCTGCAGAACGTCATCCGCTCCATCACCATCCTCGACCCGGAGCGGCTATTCCACGAGATCGAGAGCGCCGTGCACGAGCTTCAGCGCAGGACAGGCGAGAAGATCGGCAGCAACGCCATCATTGGGCTCTACGTCCACCTCTGCTGTCTCGTCGAGCGCCTTGTTACCAGAAACCCCATTGAGACCTACGTTGGCCAGGACCGCTTCGAGGAGGAGCGTGCCGATTTCATCGAGTCCTTCAGGCAGAGCTTCTCGAGCATCTCGACGCGCTATCGCGTAGAGGTTCCCGTAAGCGAGATCGCATATGTCTTCGACTACATAAGCGTGAGCGCCGCCCCGGCGCGAGAAGAGCGCCTCGGCTCCTCGGACCTCCTGCTCGACGAGTGACCTTCCCCGCGCCGCCGCAAGCTGACTGCGCGTCCTCAATAATCCGATAACCCCTTGCCCGGCGCGAATCCGGATAGCGCCGAGGCAGTACCGAACGTAAAACTTCATTTGATAGGAGCAAACATGAGTGTTGTTATGGCACGAATCGACAATCGCCTGCTTCACGGCATCATCGTGACGCAGTGGGCCCCGGTGTCGGGCGCGACCCGAGTCATGGTCATCGACGACAAGGTCGCCGGCGACGAGGTCCTGAAGTCCACTATGAGGATGGCGCGCCCCGCGGGCATGGCCGTCTCGATCATCTCCGAGCAGACCGCGCTCA
>CABQNA010000253.1 GCA_902465425.1 uncultured Collinsella sp. | reverse complement strand
AAGACGCTCGACGCCATGGTGAAGCGCGAGGCCAAGGACATTTGCGAAAAGTACCTGAGCGTGCCCGCGACCACCAACTTTGGCATTATGTTCGTGCCTTTTGAGGGTCTGTACGCCGAGGTCGTCAGTCGCCCCGGGCTTATCGAGACCCTGGGCCGCGACTATCACGTCAACGTTGCCGGCCCCAGCACCATGGCGGCCATCCTCAACAGTCTGCAGATGAGCTACCAGACGTTTAAGCTGCAAAAACGCACCGACGACGTGCTGCGTGTGCTCTCTGCCGTCAAGGCCGAGCTGCCACGCTATCAGGCGGCGCTGCGCCGCGCCCAGCAGCAGATCGAGACCGCGGGAAAGACAGTCGAGGGCATCATCACCACGCGCACCAACGTTATGGAGCGCAAGCTCAAGGATATCGATGCGCTGGAAGACGCTCGGGAGGCCGACGAGATTTTGGGCTTGGAGTCCGCAGGCTTACTCGCGGGCCAGGAAGACGAGGACTAGCCGCAACGGACGGCGGGGCGCCGGCGCAAACGCGGGGCGCGGACGCTTTTCGCATCGCGCTTGTCTGAAGCGTGCTCCAATGTGCAACAATGGCGTTTCGCCCTATCAGACGCGAAAGGAAGACCATGTCTCAGAGAAGCACCAGCCCGCTCAAACGCTCCACCGTTCGCCGCACGCTGCAGCGTTTTTGGGACGTCACACGCACGCAGCCGCTGATTGTCTTTCTCTCGGTGTTCTCGTCGGCGGGCTACATCTTTTTGCTCACGTTTGCCAACACCTACGTGATGGCCCTTATCGTCGACCGCGTCCAAGCGGGTCCTGTGACGGGCGATCAAGTATTCGAGGTATTTGGTCCCTACATTCTGGCGCTCGTGCTCGTTAACCTGGTAGGCCAAATCCTCTCCAAGCTGCAGGACTACACCGTCTACAAGCTCGAGATTGCGGGCAACTATCACTTGGCGCGTCTGTGCTTCGACACGCTCTCCAATCAATCCATGACGTTCCATATCAGCCGTTTTGGCGGATCGCTCGTGAGCCAGACGAGCCGTTTTATGAGCGGCTATACGGGGCTGGTGGACGTGACGGTGTATTCGCTCATTCCCACCATCACCTCGGTTGTCTGCACGGTAGCGGCGCTCGCTCCGGTGGTGCCGACGTTTACCGTGATCCTGGTGGGCATTATGGTCGTCTACATCGCGTTTGTCTGGCTTATGTACAAGCGCATCATGCCGCTTTCGGCCGCGACGTCCGCTGCGCAGAACAAGCTGTCGGGCGTGCTGTCCGACGCGGTCACGAACATCCTGGCCGTCAAGACTTGCGGGCGCGAGGACTTTGAGCGCGACCTGTTCGATACCGCTGACCGCGCCGCGCGCGATGCCGAAACGGTTTCGATGCACGCCATGATGCAGCGCAACTTTACGACCTCGGGCCTTATCGTCATTACCATGGCCGTGGTGAGCGTGTTCGTCGCGGGCGGCAACGCGTGGTTTGGCATCTCTGCCGGCGCGCTCGTCATGATCTTTACCTATACGTACAACCTCACCATGCGTCTGAACTACGTAAGCTCCATGATGCAGCGCATCAACCGCGCGCTCGGTGATGCGGCCGAGATGACGCGCGTGCTGGACGAGCCGCGTCTGGTGGCGGACGACGAGAACGCTCCCGAGCTTAAAGTAAGCGAGGGCGCGATTGATTTTGAGCATCTGAGCTTTGCATACCGTGACGCCGCGGCGGGCGAGAGCGTGTTCGACGACCTGACGCTCCACGTGACGGCGGGTCAGCGCGTGGGTCTGGTGGGCAAATCGGGCTCGGGCAAGACGACGCTCACCAAGCTGTTGCTGCGCCTGGACGACGTACAGGGCGGCCGCGTGCTCGTGGACGGCCAGGACGTCTCGCGCTGTACGCAGCAGAGTCTGCGCCGCCAGGTTGCCTACGTGCCGCAGGAGGCGCTGCTGTTCCATCGCTCCATTCGCGAGAATATCGCCTACGGCCGCCCCGACGCCACCGACGAGCAGATCCGCGAGGCGGCTCGCTTGGCTAATGCGACTGAGTTTATCGACCGCCTGTCCCGTGGCTTTGACACCATGGTGGGCGAGCGTGGCGTTAAGCTTTCGGGCGGCCAGCGCCAGCGTGTGGCCATTGCCCGCGCTATTCTGACCGATGCGCCGATCCTGGTGCTCGACGAGGCGACGTCTGCCTTGGACAGCGAGTCCGAGGCGCTGGTGCAGGAGGCGCTCGAGAACCTGATGCGCGGCCGCACCTCCATTGTGGTGGCACATCGCCTGTCCACCGTGGCGGCGCTCGACCGCATCGTGGTACTGGCGG
>CABQNA010000252.1 GCA_902465425.1 uncultured Collinsella sp. | reverse complement strand
GACGCGCGAGAAGAACCTCTTCGACGGCATCGACCACTACGAGAAGACCGGCGAGATCGACGAGAGCACGTTCTACGCGGGCAGTCACGGCGACTGGATTGCCGACCTGGCCATCGCTCTGAAGAACGACACCAAGCAGCGCTTCCTGGTCATTTGCGAGAACAAGGGCGCTATCCCCAACATGCCCTACGACGCCATGGTCGAGCTGCCTGCCTACATTGGCAAGAACGGCCCCGAGGTCATCAGCCGCGACAACATTCCTCTGTTCCAGCAGGGCCTCATGATGCAGCAGCTGAACTCCGAGAAGCTTGTGGTCGAGGCCACGATCGAGGGTTCGTACGAGAAGGCGCTCAAGGCCTTTACGCTCAACAAGACCGTGCCTTCGATGAAGGTCGCCAAGGAGGTTCTCGACGACATGATCGAGGCCAACAAGGACTTCTGGCCCGAGCTTAAGTAAAAGCAACAGGGTCGCTGGCCGCATGCCATGAGCAATGCCCCGTCCACGTGATTGCGTGGGCGGGGCATTGTCGTTTGGTAACGCGTTTTATCAAATATGGCATTTATCTGCGGTAATGTTCTATTTCACCGCTGAGGGTGACATTTCATGCCGCCTGCCGAACTGCGTGGAGACCTAACAACTTTTTAGGTCAGTGTTGTGCGTGTAGCAATTTCGCCCGGCCTCGCCTCCGGGCTGCCGCATGAGAGGGGATCTTATGGCTCGACTGCATGTAATGGAACGCAGCCACGCTCAGGCCGTCATGGACGACCTGCACGATGCGCTCGGACGTCGTCTGGCGGTGAGCTCGCTCGCCCCGTGTCCCGTGGAGTTTACGGCGGCGCTCGTCAACCTGTGCTCCACCCAGAGCTGCGGCAAGTGTACGCCCTGCCGCGTGGGCCTGAGTGCGCTGAGCGATCTGCTCGCCGATGTGCTCGAGGGCCGCGCCGACGAGTCCACGCTCAACCTGATTGAGCGCACGGCCCGCACCATCTATCTTTCGAGCGATTGCGCCATCGGTTACGAGGCGGGCGCTCGTCGAGGCAGGCCGTTATGCCGACGCCGTCAAGGTCATCCGCAAGAATAACCCGCTGCCGTTCGTTTGCGGCCTGGTGTGCGAACATCCCTGCGAGATGCACTGCCGCCGCGGCATGGTCGACGATCCCATGAACATCCTCGCCCTCAAGCGTTTTGCCGTTGAGCACAGTGACCTCAACGACCACAAGCCGCACGTAGTGGACAACACCGGTAAGCGCGTCGCTGTGATCGGCGGCGGCCCGGCCGGCCTTTCCTGCGCCTACTACCTAGCCGTGATGGGCCATAAGGCGACCATCTTTGAGCAGCGTCGCCACTTGGGCGGCATGCTGCGCTACGGCATCCCCAGCTACCGTCTGCCGCGCGAGCGCCTGCAGGCCGAGATCGACTGGATCTTGAGCGCCGGCATCGATGTGGAACTCGACCACTCCGTGAACGGTGAGGAGCTCGCTCGCCTGCGCGACGAGTTCGATGCCGTCTACCTGGCCATCGGTGCCCATAGCGACAAGAAGCTCGGCCTTCCGGGCGAAGAGGCGCCCGGCGTGGAGTCGGCCGTCAAGATGCTGCGTGCCATCGGCGACGACGAGCTGCCCGACCTGAGCGGCCAGCGCGTGTGCGTCATCGGCGGCGGCAACGTGGCCATGGACGTGGCGCGCTCCGCTGTGCGCTGCGGTGCCGAAAAGGTGAGCATTGTCTACCGCCGCCGCATCTGTGATATGACGGCCCAGGACGCCGAGATTGCCGGTGCCCAGGCCGAGGGCTGCGAGGTTCTGGAGCTCACAGCCCCGCTCGGTATTGAGACGGGCGAGGACGGACGCGTGAACGGCCTGCGTGTACAGCCGCAGATTATCGGCGAGCCCCGTCGCGGGCGCCCGGCCCCGCGTGCCGCCGCCACGCCCGAGCAGGTCATTCCCTGCGAGCGCGTGTTTGTGGCCATTGGCCAGGACATCGATTCCAAGCCGTTTGAGGACATGGGCATCGCCTGTAAGTGGGGTCGCGTCGTTACCGATTCGGACGGCGCCGTGCCCAACTTCGATGGCCTCTTTAGCGGCGGCGACTGCCAGACCGGTCCCGCCACCGTCATCCGTGCCATCAACGCCGGCCGCGTGGCTTCGGCAAACATCGACCGCTATCTGGGCTTCGACCACAAGATCAAGCTCGACGTGGAGCTGCCGACCGTCCAGTTTAAGGGCAAGCACGAGTGCGGCCGCTGCGAGCTGGGTGAGCGCGAGGCCGGCGAGCGTATTCACGATTGGAATCTGGTCGAGCAGGGCCTTACCGAGGAGGAGGCGCGCCAGGAG
>CABQNA010000251.1 GCA_902465425.1 uncultured Collinsella sp. | reverse complement strand
GAGCGGCGGAATGGGTAGCAGGTTCATAAAGCCCAGCGAGAACGAGATGAGCGCGGCAAACGTCAAGAATGTCGCGGGGCCGGCGGCAGCCGCCTGAGAAGACATGACGCTGATGCCCACAATCGAGGAGGACTGATCGAGTATCTCCATCGTATGCTGCGGCTGCAGCAGGCGCATCACGCCCTCAGCAGTCTGCTGAACATAGGAGAACGACAGCCGCGCCGACGTAATGGGGTCCAAATGGACCACTTGCGTGGAGGCATAAACGCCCAAACGTTCGTCCTCCTTGAGCGCGACCGCGGTAGAAAGATTCTTACCGTCGTGCTGATACTCAATGGCGATATCGTCCTTGCCGGCGGCCGCTCCGATCGCATCGTACACGTCCATCCAGGAAGAGCACGACACGCCATCGACACTAAGAATTGCGTCGCCGGCCTCGATGCCCGCCTTGGCGGCTATAGAGCCTTCTTCAACCTGACCGATCACATTGCTATCGACCGGCACCGATACGCCGGCGATAGAGTAGATGCTCATAAGCAGCAAAAAGCCCGTCAGGATATTGACGAGAATGCCCGCGAGCAGCATAAAGGCACGCTTGAGAAAACCCTGGCCCAGATAGGTATGCGAACGCTCCTGCTCAAGAAACTCGGAAGCGGCGACCGGCAGCTCCCACACATCGCCCTCGGCTGTCGCATGCTCTCGATCGAACTTGCGGCCGTCAAAGGTGGTATATCCTGCAGCATCGCGCGGCAGCGTCTGGTACCTAACCGGATAGTAGCTGGGTGAAGGCTTCTCCCCTTCCTCGTACCAAGGCGCAATGGAACCCCAGCCCAAAAGCAAGGCGCAAGCCTCGAGAACATCCTCCTCGGACAGCTCCAGCTCGACGGAAAGGTCTGCAACTGAAACGCGACCATGACGATAGATCGCAGCAAGCACACGGTCGGCACACGAGACATCGGTCGGGTCCATACCGCAGATAGCGGCATAACCACCCAGCAGCAGCGGCGTCACGCCAAACTTGGTACCGATGCGACGCGACGTATGATGAATATCGAAGCGGCACGGTAGGCCCAAGAAAAACTCGGTGACGCGCACGCCGCACGCACGGGCCGCCAAAAAGTGGCCGCCCTCGTGCAAAAACACGAGGACGGAAAGCATCAGTAGGCCCCAAAAGACCGATGAGAGAACGCTCAGAACAGTATCCATAAAACGAAAAAGCAATCCTTATGGGTTAGGAACGGGTTGCGGCGAGCACCTGCGCAGCCTTTTCACGCGCCCACGCATCGATGTCGCGAAGCTGCTCAAACGAATCGACCGCCTGCATATCGTGGGCATCCATGCAGGATTCCACAATGCGATCGATATCGGTAAAGCTGCAGCCATCGTGCAGGAAGGCATCGACGGCGACCTCGTTGGCGGCATTGAGCACGCACGGCATGGTGCCACCCGTCTTGCCGGCACGTTCGGCCAGTGCCAGACAGCGGAAGGTATCCATGTCGGCAGCATCAAACGTGAGCTGCCCCAGCTCGCGGAAATCGATACGAGGCGCCGGGGTATCCCAACGCTCGGGATACGAGAACGCGAACTGGATGGGAATACGCATGTCGGAAGCACCGAGATGCGCCATCACGGAGCCGTCGGCGAACTCGACCATAGAGTGAATCTTGGACTGACGCTGCACGACCACGTTAATGAAATCGAGGTCGCAGTTAAACAGATGCATGGCCTCAATTCGCTCCAGGCCCTTGTTCATGAGAGTGGCGGAGTCGATGGTGATCTTGGCACCCATGGCCCACGTGGGATGTGCGAGGGCATCGGCACGCGTCACGCGATTGAGCTCGTCGCGCGTGCGGCCAAAGAACGGACCGCCCGAGCAGGTGAGCCAAATACAATGAGCCTCGCGTGGGTTCTCCCCCAGATAGCACTGGTAGATGGCGGAGTGCTCAGAGTCGACTGGAATAAGCTGGCCCGGTTGCGCCAACGGCATAAGCAAGTCGCCACCGACGACGAGGGACTCCTTGTTGGCAAGGGCAAGGCGCTTATTCGAGGTCAAGGCCGCATGGCTCGCCTCGAGACCGGCGGCGCCCACAATAGCAACGAGCACGCAGTCGACATCGTCGCGACGCGCGAGCTCGCAAACCGCCTGCGCGCCAACGCCGAGCTTCGTTCCCTCGGGCAACTCCTGCAGCACGGCGTCATCGCCATGAGCGACATCGGCCACGGCAACGGCCGGGACCGAAAACTCGCGGGCGGCGGCAACGAGCTCCGAGGTGCTGGAGTTAACGGACAGTGCCGTCACCTGCAGTCGATCGGCATGCTGACGGCATACATCGAGTGCCTGC
>CABQNA010000250.1 GCA_902465425.1 uncultured Collinsella sp. | reverse complement strand
GATACGCTCGATGCGCGTGGCCTCGGGCAGATCCTGCGGGCTGCGGACATCGACCATCTCGCCGTCAGTCTTGTACACGTGGTAGTCGACCGAGGGGCTCGTGGCGATCAGGTCCAGATTGAACTCGCGCTCCAGGCGCTCTTTGACGACCTCCATGTGAAGCAGGCCCAGGAAGCCCACGCGGAAGCCAAAGCCCAGCGCCACCGACGTCTCAGGCTCCCACACCAACGACGGATCGTTGACGTGCAGCTTATCGAGCGCGTCGCGCAGGTTCTCATAGTCCTTGTTGTCGATGGGGAACAGGCCCGTGTAGACCATGGGTTTAGCCTCGCGGTAGCCCGGCAGCGGCTCGGGGCAGGGGTTCGAAGCCCACGTAAGGGTATCGCCCACGCGCACGGCCTCGGGGTCCTTCAGACCCGTGACCACATAGCCGACCTCGCCGACAGTCAGAGCATCGACCGGCGTCTCGGCAGGGCGCTTGACGCCCACGCCGTCGACCAAGAAGTCGCCCTTGGCCTGCATCATGCGCAGGGTATCGCCCTTTTTGATGGACCCGTCAAAGATGCGCACCGTGGCGACGACGCCGCGGTACTCATCGAAGTACGAATCCAGAATAAGTGCCTTGAGAGGGCCATTTGCATCGCCCTTGGGAGGCGAGATCAAAAAGACAATGGACTCCAGCAAATCATGGATGCCCTCGCCAGTCTTGCCCGACACGCACACGGCATCGTCGGCGGGAATGGCCAGATCGTCTTCGATCTCGGTCTTAACTTCGTCGGGGTGCGCCGAGGGAAGGTCGATCTTGTTGATGGCCGGAACAATGTCCAAGTTGGCGTTCATGGCGAGCGTCGCGTTGGAAACGGTCTGCGCCTCGACACCCTGAGTGGCGTCCACGACGAGCACCGCACCCTCGCAAGCGGCAAGCGAACGCGAGACCTCATAGGTGAAGTCCACATGGCCCGGCGTATCGATCAGGTTGAACTGATACGTCTCGCCGTCGTCGGCGTCATAGGACACGCGGACGGCATTGGACTTGATCGTGATGCCGCGCTCGCGCTCGATGTCCATCGTGTCAAGCAGCTGCGACTCCATGTCGCGCTCATCGACGGTATGGGTGAGCTCGAGGATGCGGTCACTGATCGTGGACTTGCCATGGTCGATATGCGCAACGATCGAGAAGTTACGGATGTGGGAAATGTCAATTGAAGTATTCATGCGGACTATCTTACCCGAGCGGTACAAAAAATGGAGCCTGTTCCATAAAACAGGCTCCATTTATGCGCGTAATCTGTGTGGTGTGAAATTTACAACTTAAGCGTTGATGCTGTTCACGAGCTTGGCAAGACCGGACTTGCGGTTGGAAGCCTGGTTCTTGTGGATGACATGCTTAGCGGCAGCCATGTCGAGACGCTTGGTGACGGTCTTGAGGGCAGCCTGGGCCTTCTCGGCGTCGCCCTCGGCAACGGCGGACTGGACGTGCTTGGTCAGCGTCTTGAGCTCGGACTTGACAGCCTTGTTACGCATGCGAGCTGCCTCATTGGTGCGGATACGCTTCTTCTGAGACTTGATGTTTGCCACTTCTGGAGTTCCTTTCGAGTTCCTTGCAAAAAATGTATGACACCTCTGAGACACGGTGAGGTCATGCAAGCGCCTACTATAGCACGCTCCCCCTCAAAGGGATAGAACGAATTTGTCAAATAGGCAGGTATCATCACGATTTTCTCAAGATGTTCGTAATCCAGAGCAAAAGCGCGGTCTGAGAATCGGCCGAGCCCTTGAGCGCGAGCTCCACATCGACGGCACCCTCGAGCGCGGCAACGAGCTCGGTCATCGAAAAACGACGTGCCCAGGTAAGATGATTCTTGACCTGCCAGGCCTGAAGCTTGAGCGTCGCGGCGAGCTCACGTCCCTGCCCGCGCCCATCGAGCGCTTTGGCGACGATCAGTTCACGGATGCGACCGCATAGCAGCGTGTAGGTCCACACGTAACTCTTAGAGGGCAGAAGTTTAAAGAGCTCGAGCGAACGCCGCATATCGCGAGCCGAGACGGCGTTGAGGAAGTCCCAGGGTTGAACCTCGGCCGTGCGCACGATCCAACGCTCCACGTCGGCAAGCTCAATCTGGGGCGCCTCGACCATCTGGGCGAGCTTTGCCAGGTCGTTATCGAGCATGCGCGTGTTTTCGCCCGAACGCGAGACGAGCTCCTCGGCAGCAGCCGTCGAGATGGACTTACCGTGCTGCGTCGCCATCTGCTGAACGCGGCGCGGCAGTTCCCAGCGCTTGGTACCCGAGCAATCGACGATAGCCTTCTTGTCGATCTTGGCGATTGCCTTATACAGGCGCGTATTCTTGGCAAGTGAGTCGGCGATAA
>CABQNA010000249.1 GCA_902465425.1 uncultured Collinsella sp. | reverse complement strand
CCCCGGTGGCGCAGGGCGGTACGAACTTCTCGGGTGGCCAGCGCCAGCGCCTGGCCATTGCTCGCGCGCTCATGAAGCGCGCCGACCTGTATATCTTCGACGACAGTTTTTCAGCTCTGGACTTTAAGACTGATGCCGCTCTGCGCCATGCGTTGCAAGATGAGACGCGCGACGCCGCGGTGCTCATCATTGCGCAGCGCATCTCGACGATTTTGCATGCCGACCAGATTGTCGTGCTCAAGGACGGCGAGGTTGTGGGCTTGGGCACGCATGGCGAGCTTATGGAAACCTGCGAGGTGTACCGCGCCATCGCGGAATCGCAGATGAAGAGAGGTGAGTAGCATGACCGAGGAGCTCAAGAAGCAGAGCGGCGTTGATGACGCCGTTGCCGCGGGGCTGGTCGAGGAAACGGCTGCCGTGGCACCCGAGCTGGATGGCGCCGCCAAGGCTGCAGCCGAGCGCGAGGCTCGCCGCCAAGCGCTCTACGAGGAAAACGAGCGCGCCGAGGACGAGCGTGCCCGCGCTGAGGCAGAGCGCATGCGCGATGTGGACGACGAAGACAAGGACGAGACGCCTCGGGATACCTGGGCGACGGTGCGCCGCCTGTGGAGTGAGGCTGCCGGCGACCATTGGCGCTTCTATATCGTGTTCGCGAGCATTGTGTTCTATGTCATCTTTAACACTGCCGCGCCGGCATATAGCGCCCGCGTGATCGATGAGCTGTGGGGCCACATTCAGGTGGCGTTTGCCAACGGAACCACCTTCAACATCACTTGGGAGAACTGCGGCAAGACCATCTTCGTCTACTTTATGATTTGGACAGCCGCTGCCTCGTTCTACGCGCTCCAGAGCTTTTTGATGTCGAGCGTTGCCGAGCGCCTCAACCTGCGCCTACGCAACCGCATCGCACAAAAGCTCAACCGTCTGCCGCTTGCCTTCTTTGACGCGCATCGTCCCGGTGAGGTCGTCAGCCGCGCGACCAATGACCTGGACAAGATGTCCGAGAGCATGCAGCGTGGATTGCTGCAGCTGCTGGTGTCGATCGGCACCGTGGTGGGCGCCGTGAGCGTGATGTTTGTGTTTAGCGTGCCTCTCACGCTTGTCTTTTTGTTCTTTACGGCGCTTTCGCTGCTGGTGACGAAGGTCGTTTCGCGCCGCACGCACGATGTGACGGGCGAGCGCCAGGAGTGGGTGTCCAAGATTACGAGCGCGGTCGAGGAAGGCTACTCGGGCCGTCTGGTAATCCGTGCGTTTAACCGCGAGCGCCAGAGCTCTGCCGAGGTGCACGAGGCTTCGAAGGAGCTGGCGCGCGTGAGCGCCAAGGCCGACTTTATGATTAACGCCGTCGGTCCCGCGGTGCGCTTTATCGGCCGCTTGGCGCAGATCGTGATTGCGCTTGTGGGCTGCAGCCTGTTGGTTGCCGGGCATATGACCGTCGGCGTGTTCCAGGCGTTCTTCCAGTTTATCTACGAGGCGTCCGAGCCCATGACGCAGCTGTCGTTTACCTTTAACTCGCTACAGAGCGCGCTGGCGAGCGCCGAGCGCGTGTTCGACCTGCTCGACGAGCCCGAGATGGAAGCCGATCCGTTGCCAGCGGCCGCCGCCAAGCTGCCAGGCAAGGTGGAGGGCCGTGTCGCTTTTGAGCATGTGCGCTTTGGCTATTCGCCCGACAAGCCGCTTATGCGCGACGTGTCGTTTGCCGCCGAGCCGGGTCAGAAGATCGCGGTGGTGGGAACCACGGGTGCGGGTAAGACCACGCTCATCAATCTGCTCATGCGCTTCTACGAGATCGACGGTGGTCGCATTACCCTCGACGGCGTGGACACGAGCCGCATGGATCGCGGCGAGCTGCGCCAGCAGTTTGGCATGGTGTTGCAGGACGCCTGGCTGTTCGATGGCACCATTGCCGAGAACATCGCCTATGGCTGTCCCGAGGCAACGCGCGAGGAGATTGTCGCGGCCGCACGTGCCGCTCAGGTCGACTTCTTTGTGCGCACTATGCCGCAGGGCTACGACACGCGTGTGGCTAACGATGCCGAGAGCATCAGCCAGGGCCAACGTCAGCTGCTGACCATCGCGCGCGTGCTGCTCAACAACCCGGCGATCCTCATCCTGGACGAGGCGACGTCGAGCGTGGACACGCGCACCGAGCTCGCCATCGGCCGTGCCATGGACGCGCTCATGCGCGGGCGCACGAGCTTTGTGATCGCGCATCGCCTGTCGACGATCGTGGATGCCGACCTGATCTTGGTCATGGATCACGGCAACATTATCGAGCAAGGCACGCATAAGGAGCTGCTCGCTGCCGAGGGTGCCTATGCCGACCTCTACTTGAGCCAGTTCGCCTAATGTGACAAAGGGACAGTCCCACATGTCACATCGAAAAAAGGCGCGCCGGGGATT
>CABQNA010000248.1 GCA_902465425.1 uncultured Collinsella sp. | reverse complement strand
ATATCGTGCTCACCCGCGACGAGAGCTTTGCTGCCGAGGGCGTCGACGTGGTGCATGGCGTTGACGAAGCGCTCGCCGCGGTAGCCGATGAGCCCGTTGCGTGGGTGATCGGCGGCGGCGAGGTGTATCGGCAGTTTTTGCCGTACTGCGTGGAGGCCGAGGTTACGCATAACCATTGCGTGCATGACGTGGATACGTACTTTCCCGATCTGGATGCTGATCCCGCGTGGGAGATTGCACGACGTGGCGGTGTTGCCACGATTGCCTCGGGCGAGGGCGACGAGGGTGTCGATTATGAGTTCGTGACGTATCGTCGCGTTGAGGCATAAATCGTCTGGCGTGAACGGTATCATCGGGTTGTTTGAATGCATGGGGCGGCGCTTAGCGTCGCCTCGTTTGGTATAGATGTGCTGTAAAGAAGGGTGCGGGCTGGCTGCTATGACTGATGCCGTTGAGGTACTGCGAATTGATTCGCTCGAGGACGAGCGGCTCGATGCCTACGTGCGACTGACCGAGCGCGAGTTGCGCTGCGTGTTGGAGCCGCAAAAGGGCATCTTTATCGCCGAGAGTGCCAAGGTTATCGAGCGCGCGGTGCGCGCCGGATACCAGCCGGTGAGCTTTCTTTTGGGTGAACGCTGGCTCGACCAGATGATGCCGCTGTTTGAGCGCCTGGTTGTGCGCGAGGGCGACGGCCCGGTTCCTGTGTTTGTGGCCTCCATGGAGCTCATGGAGCAGCTGACGGGCTTCAATGTGACGCGCGGCGCGTTGGCGGCGTTCCGTCGCCCGCGTCAGATTCCGGTTGATGAGTTCTTGGGCGGCGTCGTCGAGGCGGCGGGGGAGCGCCCAGTGCGCGTATGCGTTCTCGAGGGTATTGTCGACCACACGAACGTGGGCGCGATTTTCCGCTCGGCCGCCGCGCTCAATGTCGACGGCATTCTGGTGAGCCCTACGTGCTGCGATCCGCTGTATCGTCGCTCGGCTCGCGTGAGCATGGGCACGGTGTTTCAGGTGCCGTGGACTCGAATTGGCAGCGAGGCGCGCGTATGGCCGCACGACGGCCTGGCGGCGCTGCACCATGCCGGGTTCTCATGTGCCGCCATGGCGTTGACGGACGACTCTGTTTCGCTTGATGATCCTGTGCTGCAGAAGATTGATCGCTTGGCGATTTTTATGGGCACCGAGGGTGCCGGCTTGGGCGCCAAGACCATTGCCGGCTGTGACCGCGCCGTGCGTATTCCGATGGCGCACGGGGTCGATTCGCTCAACGTGGCCGCGGCGAGCGCCGTCGCCTTTTGGCAGCTGTGCCCGCACGTGAGCAATGAGTATCACTACCAGCCGGGGCTGTATCACTAGGCAGTTATTCCGCACCGTGCTCTAATTCGGGGTGCCGCCAGTCGGTGCTAAGCTGGTATTGGCTTTGGTCTTAAATTGCCGTTTTGTTGTTTGACGTACGCTGGCGGGGAGGGCGTGTGGCTAAGAAATCTACGGCTATCGATGTAACGCAGGGTGTCATTTGGCAACAGCTGCTGTCGCTGTGCGTTCCCATCTTTTTTAGTTCGTTTTTTCAGCAGGCTTACACGCTTATCGGCACCTATATCGTCGGTCAGTTTGGCGGCAAGCTCGCGCTGGGCGGCATTCAAGCCACGATGGTCCTCACCGAGCTCTGCATTGGCTTTTGCGTTGGCGTTGGCGCTGGTTGTGCCGTTATCACGGGTCAGTTTTTTGGCCAGCACGATGATGAGCGACTGAGCCGTTCGGTCCATACGGCCATGACGCTCGCGCTGGTGGGCGGTATCGTTTTCTCGATTCTTGGCATAGTGTTCGTTGAACCCATGCTGGTGCTTATGAACACGCCGCATGAACTATTGGCCGAGGGCGTGGCCTATGCTCGCTGTTATTTTGCCGCGATGGTTGCGGCACTGCTGCTTAATATGGGAACCGCACTGCTGCGTGCCGTGGGCGACACGCGCGGGCCTGCTGTGATTATCGCTTCCGGCTGCCTTGTTAATGCGGTGCTGGATGTCATCTTCGTTGCCGTGCTTCATATGGAGGCTCTGGGCTGCGGCATCGCGGTGGCGCTGACCATTTGCTCCAACGCCACGATGATCGTGATTCGCATGATGCGCGCACCTGGTGCGTGGCGGCTTTCACTGTCCAAACTCGGCATTGATCCTGGCATTTGTAAGAGCATGATCTCGTGTGGTCTGCCGCTTGGCTTTCAGTCTGCTGCGTATTCGATTTCCAACGTTTTGATTCAGGTGTCGGTCAACTCGTTTGGCGCCGATGTCACCACGGCGTGGGGTCTTTCGGGCCGCTTAGATGGCATTGTCTGGATGGTTACCGAGGCGCTCGGCGTGTCGATCACCACGTTCTCGGCACAGAACTTTGGCGCGCGCAACTACGAGCGCATGCG
>CABQNA010000247.1 GCA_902465425.1 uncultured Collinsella sp. | reverse complement strand
AGGCTCCGCAGCGCGAAGCGCGATGCGGAGCCTCTTTGCATGTCCGAGGACGTTCCGGAGAGAAGCCCCCGTCACGCCCCCGGATTCCCGGTGGGAGTTCTAGACCTTGTCGGCCTTAGTACATACCGCCGCCCTGCTGACCAGCGGTAGCAGCAGCGATAGCGTCCTCAAGCTGAGTGTTCTTGGGCACATCGGAGACGGTAGCCTCGGTGATGAGGATCAGGCTGGCGACAGAAGCAGCGTTCTGCAGGGTGACGCGGCTGACCTTGACGGGGTCGAGGACGCCCATCTCGATCATGTCGCCCCACTCGCCGTTGGCAGAGTTGAGACCCTGGCCGGCGGGCAGCTCGGCAACCTTGTCGACCACGACAGCGCCCTCAAAGCCAGCGTTCTTGGCGATGGTAGCGACCGGAGCGGTCAGAGCCTTCTTGACGATATCGACGCCGATCTTCTCCTCGGGGTCGTCGATCTCGACAGCATCGAGCGCAGGAGCAGCGTCCATGAAGGCGACGCCACCGCCGGCGACGATGCCCTCCTCGACAGCAGCGCGGGTAGCCTGCAGGGCGTCCTCGACGCGATGCTTAATCTCCTTGAGCTCGGACTCGGTAGCAGCGCCGACCTTGATGACGGCAACGCCACCGGAGAGCTTGGCCAGGCGCTCCTGGAGCTTCTCACGGTCGAAGTCAGAGGTGGTGTTCTCCATCTCACCCTTGATCTGAGCGATACGAGCGTCGATGGCCTCCTTGGAGCCAGCGCCGCCGACGACGACGGTGTTGTCCTTGGAGATGGTGACGGACTTAGCGGTACCGAGCATATCGGCGGTGATGTCAGCGACCTTCACACCCAGCTCGTCCAGGGCAGCCTGGCCACCGGTGAGGACGGCGATGTCCTCGAGGATGCGCTTGCGGCGATCGCCGTAGCCCGGAGCCTTGACGGCGCAGACGTTGAGGGCGCCACGGATCTTGTTGAGGACCAGGGTAGGTAGGGCCTCGCCGTCGATGTCCTCAGCGATGATGAGCAGGCCACGGCCAGCGCGCTGGACAGCCTCGAGAACGGGCATGATGTCCTGGACGCTGGAAATCTTCTGGTCGGTGATGAGGATGTACGGATCCTTCATCACGGCCTCCATGCGGTCGTTGTCCGTGACGAAGTAAGCGGAGACATAGCCCTTGTCGAACTGCATGCCCTCGACGGTGTCGATGGTGATGTCGAACGTCTGGGAATCCTCGACGGTGATGACGCCGTCCTTGCCCACGACCTCCATGGCCTCGGCGATCTTCTCGCCGACCTCGGGGTCACCAGCGGAGATGGTGCCGACGGAAGCGATCTGCTCCTTGGTCTCGACCGGCTTGGCCTGCTTCTTCATCTCGGCGACGGCGGCGTTTACAGCCTTGTCGATGCCGCGACGGATGGCCAGCGGGTTGGCGCCGGCGGCGACGTTGCGCAGACCGTCGTTGACGATAGCCTGAGCGAGCAGGGTTGCGGTGGTGGTGCCGTCACCCACGGTGTCGTTGGTCTTGGTGGCGACCTCCTTCACCAGCTGGGCACCCATGTTCTCGATGTTGTCCTCGAGCTCAATCTCCTTGGCGACGGAAACGCCGTCGTTGGTGATGGTCGGGGCACCGAACGTGCGCTGCAGCGCAACGTAGCGACCCTTGGGGCCCATGGTGACGGTAACGGCGTCGGCCAGAGTGTTGACG
Source organism: uncultured Collinsella sp. (assembly GCA_902465425.1). Lineage (GTDB taxonomy): Bacteria > Actinomycetota > Coriobacteriia > Coriobacteriales > Coriobacteriaceae > Collinsella. Next base: position 716 of record CABQNA010000247.1, on the reverse strand, counting down.
CCCTTGGCAAGCTTAGCGCGGGCATCGGTGTTGAACGTAATGTTCTTTGCCATGGTAGGTAATCCTCCAAAAGAAATGTGACTCGCGTCGCCGCTTCCGAGTCCTATGCGGCGGGCGCGTTCAAAGACGAATCAGAGATTCTGACGAGACTAGGCCTCGACGACGGCGTAGATGTCGTCGGCGCGCATCAGCAGATACTTCTCGCCGTCGACCTTGACCTCGTTGCCACCGAACTTACCGTAGATGACAACGTCACCGACCTTGACGTCCATGGGGATGCGCTCACCCTTGTCGTTGACCTTGCCGGCGCCAACGGCAACGATGGTGCCGCGCTGCGGCTTCTCCTGAGCGTTGCTGGCGATATACAGACCAGAAGCGGTCTTCTGCTCGGCCTCGTCGGGCTTGACCAGAACACGATCTGCAAGCGGCTTCAAAGACGACATGCTTGTCTCCTCCTTTTTGGGCCGCGCGGTTATACCACGCGAATTAACCCTTTTTGTTTGCGTACGCGTTGAATGGTACCCACGAATGGCGGGTTATACAACACGGAGTCAAAAAATCTTATTTTTTGGCACTTAGATTTTCTGAATGCCGGGGGATAACTTAGCGGTGCCTCCCGTGTGGCTCCGGAGGGGCGGGGCATAAGGTTTCCTGCTCGGGCAGTCCTGCTCGCACGAAGGCCACATTAAGTGGCCTTCGGCTCGTGCGGAACTCGT
>CABQNA010000246.1 GCA_902465425.1 uncultured Collinsella sp. | reverse complement strand
TCCTACGTCCTGCGCATCAAGGTGCCCGAGGACCGCGGCGACGTCGTCATCCACGACGCCGTCCACGGAGAGGTGACCTTCGACGCCAAGGAGCTCGACGACTTTGTCATCTTCCGCTCCGACGGTACGCCCACGTATAACTTCGCGACCGTCGTCGACGACGCCATGATGAAGATCACCCACGTCATCCGCGGCGACGACCACCTGTCCAACACCCCGCGTCAGGTCATGGTCTACGAGGCCCTCGGCGCTCCCGTGCCCACGTTCGCTCACATCTCCATGATCTTGGGTGCCGACGGCAAGAAGCTCTCCAAGCGCCACGGCGCCACCTCGGTGGAGGAGTACCGCGACGCCGGTTACCTGTCCGACGCCTTCGTCAACTATCTGGCGCTGCTCGGCTGGTCGCTCGACGGCGAGACCACGATCATCCCGCGCGATGTCCTGGCCAGCAATTTCTCGCTCGATCGCATCTCCAAGAACCCGGCGACCTTCGACCCCAAGAAGCTCGATTGGGTCAACGCCGAGTACATCAATGGCATGTCCGATGCTCAGTTTGCCGACGAGATCATGGTCCCCGAGCTGCACGAGGCTGGTCTCATCGAGGGCAACGTCGAGTACGGCGAGGATTGGATCGACGCGCTCGCTGCCATCGTCAAGCCGCGCACCAAGATGCCGGCCGACGCCGTGACCGTCGCCGCTCCCATCTTCGCTACGGCCGAGACGCTCGAGTATGACGAGAAGTCCGTCAACAAGGGCCTGGCCAAGGAGGGCATGGGTGCCATTCTGGATGCCGCCAAGGCCGCGCTCGAGGGCGTGGACGAGTGGACGGCTGCCAACATCGACGCTTCGCTTGAGCCCCTGCCCGAGCAGATGGACCTTAAGAAGCGCGTGGTGTTCCAGGCCGTGCGCGTGGCCGTCTGCGGCAACATGGTGAGCCCTCCGTTGGGCGAGACCATGGCGCTCGTCGGCCGCGACGATTGCCTGGCGCGCATCGACCGCGCCCGCACGATGGCGCTGTAGCAGCCGCGCAAACGTATGTATATGAGCCCCGTTCACCCCGAGCGGGGCTCTTGTTTCTGTACCGATGAGTGGGTTGCTGGGACAAACACTACTGATTATTTTGTCCCAGCCCTTTCAGGTCCGTTCGTTAGAGGTGGTGTATGGCTCAACAACTGTCGCTGTTTGGTTCGCCGGAACCGGAGGAGGCTCCGGCGAAGCCCGTGCCTGCCGCTGCCTCGGCTCAGCCTAAGCCTGCACCTGAGCCCATTGCCGCCTACGCGAGCGTAGTCCTGGACATTCCGACGCGTGTGCTGTCCGAGCCATTCGCCTACGGCATTCCGCAGCCACTCGCCAACGATGTCCAGATCGGCTCCGCCGTCCTAGTTCATTTTGGCAACCGTGCGGCCGCGGGCTACATCGTCGACATCGCGCCCGAGCTGGGCGACCTGCAGGGCAACAACGCCCTCGACCCTGCGCGCATCAAGCCCCTCGAGGCCATCCTCAGCAAACCGCTCTTTACCGCCGAGGCAGCACGCATCGCGCGATGGATGAGCCGCGAGTACGTCGCAACGCTTTCCGAGTGCCTGCGTCTGTTTTTGCCTCCGGGCGGTAGTCCGCGTGTGGTCAAGGGCGAATACGGCGTGTGGACGGTTGAACGTCCCGCCGTCAAGCCCATCCAAAATCGCTGGGTCATGCTTACGCCCGAGGGCTTCGACTATACGCCGCCCAAGACCGCGGTTCGTCAGCGCCAGCTCATCGAGGCGCTCCGGTGCGGTCCGGTCACGACTCGAGACCTCAGCCTGCTCTATAACAGCATGTCGGCGACCATCAAGGCGCTCGAAAAGCGCGGCGTCGTGGTGGTGGAGGAGCGCCGTGCGTGGCGTGGCTGCAGCGAGCAGACCACGCTGTCCTCGGCAAGCGGCAAGGCGCCGGTCTCCCTTACCAATGGCCAGCAACAGGCACTCGCGCAGATTGAGCGCGCCCGTCTGGACGCTCATGGCGACGTGGTGCTGGTCGACGGCGTCACCGGCTCCGGCAAAACCGAGGTTTACCTCTCCGCCATCGAGCGTGTGCTGACGGCTGGCCGTTCGGCCTGCGTGCTGGTGCCCGAGATCTCACTGACGGCCCAGACCGTCGGCCGCTTCCGCTCGCGCTTTGGCGAGACGGTCGCCGTGTTCCACTCACGCCTTTCGGCCGGCGAGCGCTTGGATCAGTGGGACATGGTCGCCAGCGGTGCCGCGCGTGTGGTCGTCGGCGCCCGCTCGGCGCTCTTTTGCCCGCTCAACGATCTAGGTCTCATCATCATCGACGAGGAGCACGAGACCAGCTACAAGCAGGGTTCCAGCCCGCGCTACCATGCGCGCGAGGTGGCGGCCGAGATGGCGCGGCGCTATCGCTGCCCGCTCGTGCTGGGTTCCGCCACGCCTTC
>CABQNA010000245.1 GCA_902465425.1 uncultured Collinsella sp. | reverse complement strand
CCCGCAGGGCCACCGCGCCGATGCGCTAAAAGGCTACGTTGCCAAACTCCGACAGGATAAGGTCGGGGTTGTGGTCGGTAGCCCAGTCCACGTTCCACGGGCTCGTGAACAGCAACAGCTTGCCGCCGCGCATGTCCTCGACGCGCAGCGTGTCGCGCGTGAGCGAAAGGCCCGGGATATCGATGGTGTCGGGGTCGTTCTGAATCCAACGGATGTCCGTATAGGGCAGCGGCTGGCGACGAACCTCAACACGGTACTCGGCCTTGAGGCGGCGCTCGAGCACCTCAAACTGCAGCACGCCGACCACGCCCACGATGACGCTCTCCATGCCGGCACCCAGCTCGCGGAAGATCTGGATGGCGCCCTCCTGGGCAAGCTCCTCCATGCCCTTCACAAATTGCTTGCGCTTGAGCGTGTCGACCTGCGTAATGCGAGCGAACATCTCGGGGGCAAACGTCGGGATCTGCGGATACTGCACGTGGCGCTTGCCGGAGCACACGGTGTCGCCGATGCTAAAGATACCCGGATCGAACAGGCCCACGATATCGCCCGCGTACGCCTCGTCCACGATGGCGCGGTCATCGGCCATCATCGACGTGCCCGTGGCAAGCTTGAGTTTGCGGTTGCCCTGCACGTGGAAGGCGTCCATGCCGCGCTCGAACTTGCCCGAGCAAATGCGCACAAAGGCGATGCGGTCACGGTGGTTCTTGTCCATGTTGGCCTGGATCTTAAACACAAAGCCGCTAAAGTCGTCGCGGCAGGGATCGACCGGCTCGCTGGTGAGCGTATCGGTATAGGCGCGCGGCGTCGGGGCCAGGCGCAGGAACTCCTTGAGGAAGGGCTCCACGCCAAAGTTGGTGAGCGCCGAGCCAAAGAACGCCGGGCTCAGCTTGCCGCAGGCCACGGCATCCAAGTCGAGCTCGTCGCCGGCGCCATCGAGCAGCTCGATGTCGTCCATTAGGTTCTTATGGTTTTCCTCGCCGATAAGCTCGTCCATGGCGGGGTCGCCCAGCTCGGCCTCGACCTCGGCGACCTTCTTGGTGGCGTTGGCGTGGCCGTCGCCCTCAAAGGCGATAACGCGACGGGTCTGACGATCGAAAACGCCGCGGAAGTTGCGGCCGCTGCCGATCGGCCAGTTCATGGGATAGGTGTTGATGCCCAGAACATTCTCGATCTCTTCCATGAGCTCAAACGGATCGCGAGCCTCGTGGTCGAGCTTGTTCACAAAGGTGAAGATGGGAATGTGACGCAGCGTACAGACCTTAAAGAGCTTTTTGGTCTGGGCCTCGACGCCCTTGGCGCCGTCGATGACCATGACCGCGGCGTCGGCGGCCATAAGGGTACGGTAGGTATCCTCCGAGAAGTCCTGGTGGCCGGGGGTATCGAGGATGTTGACGCAGGCGCCGTTATAGGTGAACTGCAGCACCGAGGAGGTGACGGAAATACCGCGCTCCTTCTCGATGTCCATCCAGTCCGAGACGGCATGCTTGGCCGAACTCTTGCCCTTGACCGAACCGGCGGTCTGAATGCTGCCGGTATAGAGCAGCAGCTTCTCGGTAAGCGTGGTCTTACCGGCGTCCGGGTGGCTGATGATCGCGAATGTGCGGCGCGACGAGATTTCATCCGACAGGCTTGCCATGCGGATCCTTTCTTGCATTGAGTGCATTACGTCGATGTAACCGCCCTATTGTAGCCGCGAAATCCCGCTCTAGGGCGCCTATCAGGACAAATTCATCAGTTGGGGCCTGGGTAGCCGGGCCAATCGGTATTTACCTCTTGCGTAACTGTGCATAGTGTATATATACTGTGATTACCGGTTATATACACGTGTAGCCCAACAGCTAAGGAGCCGCTGTGGACATCATCCTATCCAATTCGAGCGACAAGCCCATCTACGAGCAGATAACCTCGCAAGTCAAAGTTCAGATCTTATCGGGCACGCTCGCTGCGGGAGCCAAACTCCCCAGCATCCGTGCACTCGCGAGCGATCTTGGCGTGAGCGTCATCACCACAAAGCGCGCCTACGCCGACCTGGAGCAGCTCGGGTTTATCTGCACCGTGCAGGGCAAGGGCTGTTTTGTCGCCGAGGGCAACCAGGAGCTCTTGCGCGAAAACCAGCTCTGCCATATCGAAGAGCTGCTTGCGAAAGCGGCGAGCCAAGCCGAAACCCTGGGTGTCACGCGCGACAAGCTGCACGAGATGCTCGACCTGGTAGCCCCCGAAACCATGCAGTAGCCATCTGCAAGAAAGGCTATACCATGCAATATTTGCTAGAAATCAAAGGTGCAACGCGCCATGTGAGCGATCGCTTTTCGCTGCGCGACGTCACGCTTGCCGTGGAGCCTGGCCAGATCGTCGGCTTTGTAGGCGCAAACGGTGCCGGCAAAACAACGACGATTCGCGCCGCGCTCGGGCTTATAAAGCTCGATGCCGGCGAGGTGCACCTGTTTGGG
>CABQNA010000244.1 GCA_902465425.1 uncultured Collinsella sp. | reverse complement strand
CCCGGGAATCCGACGTGCTCGTCGGGGCAACGTTCCCTGCCAAAAAGGGACAGGTTTATTTTGGTCGGTTTTATCTGGGAAAACGCCACTCTTCACGGTGATTCGCATCCATTTGCCGCGTTCTTCCGAGAATCAGACGAATAACGTCCAATCCACTCGTCCATATAACGCTAAAAAGGCCGCTTCCCCACTTGGGAAACGGCCCAGACTTTACGAATAAACGATGGTAAAGGGTATTTCTGTTTCGGTCTCTCCTGTTGACGTGCACCTCGTGCCCTCAAGCGTTACTGAGACCACTTGGTCGACATCAATCAACTTCGTTGGCACCCAGATGTTCTCTCCGCTATTGCGCGTATAAGAAAAATATAAGTTGAACGCCCCTGCGTCGTCATCTTCGATAATCTGCTCCGATCCATCCTTGTAGGTAACCGTCAACTTCTTCGTGACTGCGTCAATGCCCAGATCATCGATGTGTGTCTGGATAGAAAACGGGCTGATCTCGAGAGGCGAGTCATCGGAGCGGAGTTCCTTTGTATCGACGTACGCTCCAACGCTAAACTCGGGCGTCGATGCCTCGAACGGCTTCGCATCCTCGCCTTCGCCCTCGGTCCACGAGATATTCCAGGTGACCGCATGTTGAAAACCTCGCTCGCGATCCATAGAAGCAAAGTACATCGTGCCATTAATGACAGTATCGCTTGATGTGTCCTTATCAATGGTGCAGCGTGTGTCAGCCCATTCCTCGCCGAAGTTCATGCTGGGCGTGCCGATGCCTTGTTCTTCTTCACCATAGAGAACAAGTTCGCCTGTCTCTGCTGCCGGCTTGTAGTAGTTAACACCATTTGGATTGGACAGCGTAAACGTCACGGCTCCGCAGCCGTTTTGATCGATAGCCATCTCATGGATATCGAGCGTATAGCCGTTACCCTCGACGGACAGATTAACCTTCTGGACTGCACCCTCCAGGCTTTGGGGCGCAATGCCGTCACCAAACTCTCTGGTATAGGTATATTTAGTCCCCGATGAGCCACCGTTGGTCCAGGTAATGGAATCCCCATTGCCGTGGTTTCCCCAGGCTGAGGCGAAATAGCCGGAATTGACAACGGCGTAGGCGACCCCTCCGGTCGCCAGTACTCCGGCAAGACATCCGATTACGGCAACATAGAGAGGCTTCGCGTGGCCCTTTCGATGAAGCGGCTCACCCGCAGCGGTATTAAGGACGCGATCTGCAAGATTGCTATCGGCTTGGATGGACTCGAAGGCCCGCTTGATTTGATTGGATTTCACGGTCGCCCTCCTCTAGGATGAATTTGAGCTTCGATCGACCGCGAGCTAAACGCGTTCGAACGGTAGCGGCTGGCACATGCAGTAACTCGGCAATCTCTGAGGTCGAAAAGCCCAGATAGTAATAGAGCACGATGGGAACACGGAATCGCTCCGGAAGTCGCATAACGTCTGACAGGACCGCCTTGGTCTCATCCTGCGCCGCCTTAAGCGAATCGGCCAGGTTCTCAATATCCTCCACACGCCTCCATGGCTTTCGAAAGAGCGATTTGCATTCATTGATCGTGACCCGGATAAGCCAGCGACGAAGATGTTCCCGACTTTCAAAGTGTCCATCGCTTTTAAGCAACTTAAGAAAGACGTCTTGGGCAACATCGTCGGCATCGGCGCAATCGCGCAGGTACGTCAATGCGATCCGAAACACGACATCCCGGTGATCTTCGACCGCCTGTCTAAATGCTTGTTCTTCCATAATCACCTCCCGGTGACGTTAATGATTATCGATGAGGCCCTCACCATAGATACGCTCTGGCCGGACGAATTGTTTCAAATTCAAGCAGGAAAAACCTACCAAAATAAACCTGTCCCTTTTTGGCAGGTTTTCTTCAACAAAAAAGACCCGCTCCCCTGTTGGGAAGCGGGTCTTTGGAAGAACGGTTAACGTACTAGGAAATTACTCCTCGTCGTTGTCCTTGGCCTCTTCGGCGTCGTCGGTGTCCACGAGCTGGTTGAGCAGCTCGTCGAGAGAAGCCATGTCCTCGTTGATCGCGCCGTTGGCGGGAGCCTTCTTGTCGTCGATCGGGGCGCCCAGGAGCTCCTCGTCGGCGTCGGCGTGATGCGTCGGCGCGGCGGAGGTGCCCAGCAGGATGTCGTCCGGACCGTCGGGGCTAAAGACCATCTGCAGCAGCTGCGAGAGGTCTTCCTCGTCGGCAACGTCGTCGTTGTTCTCGAGGATGTAGAGCAGGTCGTGGGCCTCCAGGCCGTCACGGAGCTCCTCGATCGCCTTGGCACCGATACCATCGATGCGCAGCAGATCCTCCTCGGACTTGCCGACCAGGTCGCCGACCGTCTCGATGCCAACCTCGCTGAACTTGTTGGTCCAGCGCTGCGACACGCCCAGGTCGTCGAACAGGTACAGGCGAGCCTTCTCGGCGGAGATAGTGTGGCCGT
>CABQNA010000243.1 GCA_902465425.1 uncultured Collinsella sp. | reverse complement strand
TAGTGTAGCCACTTTGTCCCCCAGATACAAAAAGGCCGCAACCCACACGGGCCACGACCTTGGAATGTGACATGCGGGACTGTCCCTTTGTCGATCGATTTATGCGCTTGCCTCGGCCGCGCTCTTAGAGGTTTCGGGCAAATCGGCTCCATCCCCCGCCGCCTGCCCCTTCGCCGGCACCACGCCAAAGCAGTAGCTCAGCGCCGCAGACGCCGCAAATGCCGTGCCGCCGGCAGCGCAGCACCACAGCAGGTTCGAGATGCCGCCCGTGGCAAAGCCAATGACCATGAGGACATTCGTCATGCCGATGGTATAGGCCGTAACGTGGCCCACGGCCGCAACAAGGCCTCCGACGGCGCCGCCAATGGCCATGCACGTCAGGCACCTGCCATATTTAAAGCCGCAACCGTACAGCGCCGGCTCACTTACGCCACCAAGCACGCCCGAGATCGAATAGCCCAGCATGAGGGCCTTCTCGTCCTTATCCGCAACGCGAAGCGACGCACCAAAGGGCATGCCCCAAACGGCAAACGTTGCCATCGTCGCGGCGATCAGAATGCACGAATCCGTTCCCAAACTCATAAACTGCGCATAGGCGAGCGATAGGACAACGTTGCTGACGCCCGCAATCTTAAGGAACTCCCAACCCGCGGCAAGCCCCATGAGCGTAAGCAGCGACACGATGCCACCGGAATTGCCAAGCATAAACATAAGCTGTCCCAACAGCATGCCCAGATAGCTGCCCGCCGGCGCCGTAATGCACAGCGAAACCGGAACCATGACGAGCATGGTCGCAAACGGAACGAACGAAAACGCCACGGCCTTAGGGATAACGCGCTTAAAGAAACACTCCACTCGCCATAGCACGGGCACCGAGATGAGAATCGGAATAACAGTCGCCGTATAATCGTTGACCGGCGCGGGAAGCAGGCCATACACGGAAGTCATCGATGCCCCCGTCGTCGATGCGGCATCGACGAGCTTAAGCAAATCGGGCGCAATCAATACGCCGCCCAGTATCATGCCCAGCTGCTCCGAGCAACCGAGCTGGCGGGCGGCCGCCCAACCAAGATAAATGGGCAAAAAGTAGTAGCCGGCGTTATAGAGCCAACTGTAGAACAGGCGATAGATTTCGGAATCGGCAGACCACAGGCCCAGCATGCCTTCGCCCATAATGACGGCGACGGTGCGGAACAACGCCGCGCAGACAATAAACGGCAGCGCCGACATCATGCTTTTGGACAGATAGTCCACCACGGCCGTGGCGTTTGATGAAACCGTCGTTGTAAACGAGGTGTTAGAAACTTGCGACATGGAACGCCTTTCCCAATGTGACATGCGGGCTGCCCCTTTGTCACATCGTGCGGTACCGACCGATTGCGCGGTACTTTTCGTAGCGGAGGTTTGTGAGGGTCGCGTCGTCGAGTTGCCCAAGCGTATCGAAGGCATCAAATGCCGAGGACATGACGGCACCGGCGATCTCCTCATGCGACAGGCCCCTATCGTCAACAATGCCGTCGATGATGCCGAGCGCCAACAGATCGGGGGCCGTGAGCTTAAGCGCCTCGGCGGCCTCATTCGCGCGGTCGGTATCCTTCCACAGGATCGACGCACAGGCCTCGGGGCTCACGACCGAATAGGCCGAGCTCGAGAGCATCAGGATGCGGTCGGCCACGGATAGCGCCAGCGCGCCACCAGAGCCGCCCTCGCCTGTCACCACCGAGACAATCGGCGTCTTAAGGCCGCTCATCTCCATGAGATTCTGGGCGATCGCCTCGCCCTGGCCGCGCTCCTCGGCACCGATGCCGCAAAACGCGCCCGAAGTATCGACCAGACACAGAACCGGTCGACCAAACTTTTCGGCCTGGCGCATAAGGCGACGCGCTTTGCGGTAGCCCTCGGGATGTGCCATACCAAAGTTGCGACGCATGCGCTCTTTGGTCGTGGTACCGCGCTCGACGGCGATAACCGTCACGGGTCGCCCGTCTTTCCAGCCAATGCCAGCCACCACGGCGGCGTCGTCGCCAAAGTAACGGTCGCCATGCAGCTCCACAAATCCATCCAGGCCCAGCGAGATCATCTCGCCCGCCGTGGCGCGATCTGCCGAGCGGGTCTGCTTGACAATCTCGAGCGCGGTTTTTGGTGCGGTCGAGCGCTTGAACAAGTGTCCCAGCTTTTTGCCGCGACGACCCGTATGCACGATCTCATGCGGTGCCCCCAGGCCGGGCGCGTGCCCTTCGTGCAGTGCCAGCAGCTCGCCTACCGTGAGCGCAATCTCGCCACGCGGAACAACGGCATCGCAAAAGCCGTGCTCCAGCAAAAACTCGGAGCGCTGGAATCCCTTGGGCAGGCGCTTGTGCATGTTCTGCTCGATCACGCGCGGGCCGGCAAATGCCGTCAGGGCATCGGGCTCGGCCAGGATAATGTCGCCCTCCATGGCAAAGCTCGCGGTCACGCCTCCGGTCGTGGGGTCGGTGAGCACCGTGATAT
>CABQNA010000242.1 GCA_902465425.1 uncultured Collinsella sp. | reverse complement strand
TGGGCAGGCCAGCGCCGGTCGCCACGTAGATGGCGTCGAAGCCCTGCTCGAACAGCTCTTCGGCCGTGGCCATGTTGCCCACGACGGAGTTGTACTCAAACTTAACGCCCATGTCCTCCAGGCCGTCAATCTCGCGCTTGACGACTGCCTTGGGCAGACGGAACTCGGGGATGCCGTAGACCAGCACGCCGCCGCCGGTGAAGAAGGCCTCAAAGACGGTAACGTCAAAACCGTTACGGGCGAGCTCGCCGGCGCAGGTGATGCCGGACGGGCCGGAGCCGACGACGGCGACCTTCTTGCCGTTCTTGGGGGCCATCTTGGGCGTGGAGGCGAGCTCGGGGCGATCACCCAGGAAGCGCTCGAGCTGGCCGATGGCCACGGGCTCGGACTTTTTACCACGGATGCACTTGCCCTCGCACTGGTTCTCCTGCGGGCAGACACGGCCGCAGATGGCGGGAAGCATGGAGTCCTCGCGGATGGTATCGAGAGCGCCGCCGAAGTCCTTCGCGCGGATCTGCTCGATAAAGCGGGGGATGTTGATGTTGACGGGGCAGCCCTCAACACAGAACGGCTTCTTGCAGTTGAGGCAGCGCTCGGCCTCGGCCAGCGCCATCTCCTCGGTGAAGCCCTTGTCGACGGGGCGGAAGTCGCAGGCGCGCTCGGCAGCCGGCTCCTCGTTATCGGGGGTGCGGGGCGACTTCATATCGGCAACGAAACGACCGTTAACTAGTGGCATGCGCAGCTCTTTTCCTCATAGGCCTTGAGGGACTCGCCCTCTTCGGAACGGTAAGCGGCCTGGCGGGCACGAAGGTCATCCCAGTCGACCAGGGTGGCATCGAAGTCGGGGCCGTCGACGCAAGCGAACTTGGTCACGCCGCCCACCTCGACGCGGCAGCAGCCGCACATACCGGTGCCGTCAACCATGATGGGGTTGAGGGACGCGGTGATGGGGGTGTCGTATTTCTGGGCGGTGAGGGTCGAGAACTTCATCATCGGAACGGGGCCGACGCAGAAGACCTGGCTCACGGCCTTGTCCTGCAGCAGGCGCTCCAACGGAGCGGTGACAACGCCCTGCTCGCCGTAGGAGCCGTCGTCAGTGGTGATGTGGATGTGGTCCTCGTCGAGGAGCTCGCGGAACTGGTCCTCCATGAGCAGGAGGTCCTTGGTGCGGGCGCCCATGATGGCGTGAACTTCGTGACCGGTCTCGACCAGGTGCTTGGCGACCGGGAAGGCAATTGCCAGGCCGACGCCGCCGCCAATGACGGCGCAGGGGCCCTCGGCCATCTCGGTGGGAACGCCCAGCGGGCCCACGACGTCGCGCAGCGACTCGCCGGCCTCGTAGGTGGAAAGCATCTCGGTGGTCTTGCCGATCACCATGAAGATGAACTCGACCCAGCCCTCGTCACCGTTCCAGCCGGCCAGGGTAAACGGGACGCGCTCGCCCGTCTCGTTGGCGCGGACCATGAGGAACTGTCCAGCGTGCGCATGCTTGGCGATTGCGGGCGCCTCGATGCGGAACTTGAACACCTTCTCCGAGAACTGCGTCTTCTCCAGGATCTTATACATAGAACCCCTCTCTTGTTAGGGCCGCCGAACCGTGCCTCCACGGAAATGGACGGTAGCCCGAATAAAACCGTACGTGCACAGGCGTTGTGCAGACATACGGTGCAAATTATACCCTCATGGACATGTCACTTACGTGTGTCTTCGGCGGTTGGGAGCAGGGTTTATCCACTTTGGCCTACCAAAGGGGGAGAGGTTTATTTTGGCAGGTTTTATCGGGTAAAACGGCAAAGGGGCCAGCCTCGGGTTGCAATGAGGTCGGCTCCCTTTGGGGTGCTATGTGTGTATGGCGGTGCGCGGTTTATTGCGATGCGGCCGCTGCGGCGTTTCCGCAGTTAAAACCTGCCAAAATAAACCTATCCCTAAATGATAGGTTTTAGTGCTTGCCGTTGGCGGAGGCGGCGCCGTTGACGTGGTCGCGGGCATAGATCACGCCGTGCACGATTGCCAGACCGGCGGCATCTGCGGCGCGGGCGCAGGTGTCCTGGAAATCCTCGGCCTCGCGGGCGCGCAGCTGCTTAAGCACGTAGTCGGCGACGGCCATCTTGCCGGGAGGGTTGCCGATGCCGGTGCGGATGCGGCTGAAGTCGCGGCTGCCCATCTTGTCGATGATGGAGCGCAGGCCGTTGTGACCGGCGTGGCCACCGCCCACCTTAACACGTACGTCGCCGGCGGGAATATCGAGCTCGTCGTGGATTACGAGCAGCTCCTCGGCCTTGATCTTGTACTCGCGACAGAGCTTGGAGATGGGGCCGCCCGAGGTATTCATGTACGACTGCGGCTTGACCAGCACAATCTGGCGCTTGCCACCCTCTTCCTCAGCATCGTTGATATTGATGAGCGCGACCTCGGCGCCCGCCTGGTTTTTCCAGTACGTGACACCGGCCTGACGGGCCAGCTCGTCGATCGCCTTAAAGCCGGCGTTGTGGCGGG
>CABQNA010000241.1 GCA_902465425.1 uncultured Collinsella sp. | reverse complement strand
TTGATTCGGACGCCCCGCGTTCTCTTTTTATGCGCTCGCCGCAGGCGCCGTCTGCAAGTGTATAATTTCTGTCGTATGTAATTTGGACGCTTGTGCGTTCTGCCCATAACAAGAAAGGTCGCTATGCCTACCATTTCCACCGCCGACTTCAAGAACGGCCTCGGTCTCCGCATCAAGGACAAGGTCTACACCATCGTCGAGTTCCAGCATGTCAAGCCGGGCAAGGGCGGCGCGTTTGTGCGCTACAAGACCCGCGACATCAAGAGCGGCCGCGTCGTCGAGAACACCTGCAACGCCGGCACCAAGTTCGAGAGCGTCATGCTCACCACCCGTGAGTTCCAGTACCTCTACAACGATGGCACCGACTACATCTTCATGGACAACGAGTCCTATGAGCAGGTTCCTGTTCCCGAGGACATGGTGGGCGAGAACTCCAAGTGGCTGCGCGAGAACGACATCTGCCAGCTGCTCTTCGCCGACGATGAGCTCATGGGCGTGACCCCGCCGATGTTCATCGAGACCACCATCGTCCAGACCGACCCGGGCTTTAAGGGCGACACCGTCCAGGGTTCCACCAAGCCGGCCACGATCGACACCGGCGCTGTCATCCAGGTCCCCATGTACCTCAACGAGGGCGAGGTCATCAAGGTTGACACCCGCGACGGCAAGTTCGTCTCCCGCGTCTAGCAACCAACTTTTCTAGGAGGACTCATGTCCCAGGAAATCAAGATTGACGGCATCGGCATTTCGCCCGATGTCCTGACCGCCATCGTCTCGCGCGCCGTGTCCGATGTCGAGGGCATCGCCTCCGTTGGCGTCAAGGACCTTGCCACCAACCTTGTCTCCATGATGCTCTCGTCCAAGGCCCCGGCTTCCGAGCCGGCGGTCGAGGCCGAGGTCGTCGGCGACAAGCTCGCACTCACCGTGCGTGTCGTGGTGTTCTTTGGCTATCCGTTCAAGAAACTCGCTGAGGCCGTTCGCGCCGCCGTGGTCGCCGCCATCGATGCCCAGGTGGGCGTTGAGGTCGAGCGCGTTGACGTTTGCATCGACGGCCTCGTTTTCCCCAAGGAGTAACCTTTGAGCCTTAAGGTTTATCGCGGGCGTACGCTTGCCCGCAGTCAGGCGCTGCAGCTGCTGTTCCAGGCCGAGGCCACGGACAGCCCGCTCGAGCGCGTCCTCGAGGGTGATTTCCTGATTTCGAAGGGTCCCCTCGACCCCTATGCGCTGGAGCTGTGCCGTGGTGCCTACGAGCATATCGACCGCATCGACTGCGCCCTGCGCTCCGTTGCCAAGAACTGGGATCTTATTCGCATGCCCGGCGCCGACCGCAATCTGCTGCGTATCGCCGTTTACGAGATGCGTTTCCTCACCGACGAGGAGGTCTCGGACGCCATCGTGATCAACGAGGCCGTCGAGCTTGCTAAGGCCTATGGCACCGACCAGTCCGCGTCGTTCGTCAACGGCGTGCTGGGCAAGATCGCTCGCAGCGAGGAGCTGCCGGGCGAGGACCTGTACCAAGAGCTGCTGGCCGAGGATCGCGCTCGCGAGGAGGCACAGGCTGCCGAGGCGGCCGCCAAGGTTGCGGTTGCTCAGGCTGAGGCTGGCGTGCTGGCTGAGGATGCGGACGCTGCTGAGGCCGTCGAGGCCGACTCCGTCGAGGAGTAGCCATGCCAGAGGGTTCCGTCCGCAACTTTGACGAGATCTCCGACCGTCTGGACCAGATCATCGCTACCGTTCGCTCCAAGGATACGTCCTTGGAGCGTTCGCTCGATCTGTTCGACGAGGCGATTGAGCTTGGCTCCCGCGCGGTCGACATGGTCGATAAGTTTGAGCTGACGCCTCGTGAGGCCGACAAGCTCGAGCAGGAATACGATGAGGATGCGGCAAACGAATCCCAGGATAGCTAGGCCGCATCTCCGGATACGAATGGTTGATGGCATTCATGAAACGCGTGCGTCTTGATGACGAACTGATTTCACAGGGCATCTGCGCCGATCGCGCGGATGCCCTTCGCACTCTTATGGCCGGCTTGGTCTCGAGTGGCGGCGAGCGTTTGACTTCGCCGGGCCTTAAGGTGACCCCGGGCCTGCCGCTGCACGTGAAGGGACGTATTCCGTACGTTGGGCGCGGCGGCCTTAAGCTCGAGGGTGCGCTCGACGCGTTCGGGATTGATCCGACGGACCTTGCTTGCCTCGATGTGGGCTGCTCCACGGGCGGCTTCACCGATTGCCTGCTCAAGCGTGGTGCCGCGACCGTTGTCTCGGTCGACGTGGGCCGTGCCCAGTTCGACTGGTCGCTGCGCCAAGACGATCGTGTGACGCTCCACGAGCGCACGAATGTGACGCAGTTGCCTGAGCTTGGCTATGCTGGCGCTATCGACCTGGCTGTGTGTGACGTCTCGTTTACCAGCATCGCGAACATTATCGATGCGGTGCTGGCGTGCCTGGCGCCTACGGGTGCATTCTGCACGCTCGTAAAGCCGCAGTTTGAGGCTCCGGCGGC
>CABQNA010000240.1 GCA_902465425.1 uncultured Collinsella sp. | reverse complement strand
CGGCGAGGTCGTCGAACTCGTGAGCGATATGGGCCGCGACCGCGTGCGCGTGGAGACGACGCCGTATCTGCATCCGGCGTGCATCTTCACCTCGGCCGCTCCCGGCGGGCGTTCGTTTGGCGCCGATGCCGGTGGCGCTCAAGCCTTGGGCGTGGGCCCGCTCGACCATACGCCGTTGCGTTGGGACCCGTTGACGGGCGCCGCGCTCACCCAGGAAAACGCCGTTCGCGTGGAAAAGATCGCGGCACGCGAGGATAATGACGAGTAATTGACTCAGCTGATGTATTCGACTGATCCACGTTTCTTTTGAAAGGCCGCACATGAGCGATAGCCAGAACATGTCCGATGAGGTGCGCGCCCGCCTGCGCGCCATTCCTTCCGTCAACGAGCTGCTTGCCGAGTGGCCGGTGGTGAAGGCGGCGGGGGAGACCTGCGACGCGGTGGTGCATGCCGCCGTCACGGCCGAGCTCGACGAGGAGCGCGCCGCCATTCGCGCCGGTGCCGCCCCGCGCTCTAAGCGCGAGCTGGCATCGGCTATCGAGTGGCGTGCGCATCGCTCCGCGCTGCCGAGCCTGCGTCCCGCCGTCAACGCCACGGGTGTTGTTATCCATACCAATCTGGGTCGAGCCCCGCTCGCGGAGTCGGCCGCCAAGGCCGTGGCCGATGTCGCACGCGGCTACAGCACGCTCGAGTACAGCGTGGACACCTGCTCGCGCGGGTCGCGCAAAGAGCATGCCGCGCAACTCATCCGCTCGCTTACCGGTGCCGAGGATGCGCTGGTCGTCAACAATAACGCGGCCGCCGTGCTGTTGGTGTTGGCGACTCATGCCGCGGGCAAAGAGGTTATCGTCAGCCGCGGCGAGCTTGTCGAGATTGGCGGCAGCTTTCGCATCCCCGATGTCATGGCGGCTTCGGGCGCCAAACTCGTCGAGGTCGGCGCCACCAACCGCACGCATTTGGGCGACTACGAGCGCGCCATCACGCCCGAAACGGCCATGATCCTGAAGGTTCATCCTTCCAACTATCGCATCGAGGGTTTTCACGAGGAAGTGAGCTCAAGGGAGCTCGCCGCACTGGCCCATAAGCACGGCCTGCTGTTCTATGAAGACCAGGGCTCGGGCGCACTGTTGCCTGACGACATCTTGGTGCGCGGCGGCGAAGAAACCACGCCGTCTTCGGTTTCGGCAGGGCTTGATCTGGTGTCGTGCTCGGGCGATAAACTGCTCGGTGCCGCACAGGCGGGCATTATCATGGGCCGTCGCGATCTGGTCCAGGCTTGCGGGTCGCATCCGCTTATGCGTGCCCTGCGCCCGGGCAAGCTCGCGCTGGCGGCGCTCGAGGCCACACTGCGCATTTACATGGACGGGGCGGATGTTGCCCATCGCGAGGTGCCGGTTCTCAACATGCTCACGCTTCCGCAGGCTCATCTGGAGCGTCGCGCACGCAAGCTGCGCGAGCTGATGGTGGCGGGCCTCGATAAGGCTGGCTGCCCGTGTGCCGTGCAGGTGGAAATCGTCGAGGAGTCGTCGACTCCCGGCGGCGGCTCGCTTCCTACCGTCGAGTTGCCCACCATGTGCGTTGCCGTGCGTCTTGTCGATGAGCGTCTTTCCGTTGACGCACTCAAGCGCTCGCTCGTCCAAGATTTCGACACTCCGGTCGTCACACGAACCTCGCACGATCGCATTTTGTTTGACGTCCGTACGCTCGTGGGCGACCGCGATATCGAGACGGCGGCATCGACGCTCGTCGCGTGCGTTGAGAAGGCGATTGCTCGATGAGTGAGGTTCAAGCGCTGGTAGAGTGTCCCGTTATCGTTGGCACGGCGGGCCACGTTGACCATGGTAAGTCGGCACTGATCGAGGCGTTGACCGGCAAGAATCCCGACCGTCTGGAGGTTGAGCGCCGTCGCGGTATGACCGTGGAGCTGGGCTTTGGCGAGCTGGCACTGCCGAGTGGCAAGATCGTTGGCCTGGTCGACGTGCCGGGCCACGCGCATTACTTGCGCGCCATGGTGCAGGGCGCCACGGGCATCGACGTGGCGGTGCTGGTGGTTTCGGCTGTCGAGGGCGTGATGCCGCAGACCCGCGAGCACGTGCATGTGCTGGAGCTGCTGGGCGTTACGCATATGGTGGTCGCGCTGACGATGTGCGACCTGGCCGACGCCGAGATGACCGAGCTTGCCGAGCTCGATGTCGATGACTTTTTGTCGGGTACCGTGTTTGCGGGCGCGCCGATGGTCCCCGTGTCGTCCAAGACCGGCGAGGGGATTGACGCGCTGCTGGCCGCGCTTGACGATCGGGTCGGTGCCTGCTGGGATTCCTGCCGCGACCGTGCCGAGCGCACCGATGCTGCGCCGCGCTTGCCGATTGACCGCTGCTTTACGATCAAGGGCGCCGGCACCGTCGTGACAGGGACACTGCACGATGCGCCGGTTGCGGTGGGCGATGAGCTCGTCGCGCTGCCGTCGCGCACGGCCTGCCGCTCCTGGTAGAGTTTCTCGCCCGTGTAGTTCG
>CABQNA010000239.1 GCA_902465425.1 uncultured Collinsella sp. | reverse complement strand
TGTTGCGGGTGCGGGTCTCGAAGGTGCGGATGCCGCGCTCGCACAGGATGACGTTGTCGTTGCCCTCGCTCATGATGTACTCGGCTGCCATAAGCAGCTCGTCGACGGTGCCGGACATGCCGCGCTTGAGCAGGATCGGGGTCTGCGTCTTGCCGACTTCCTTGAGCAGGGGGAAGTTCTGGGCGTTGCGAGCGCCAATCTGCATGACGTCGATCTTCTTGTCGAGGAAGACCTGCACGTCGCGTGGGTCCATGATCTCGGTGACGATCGGCATGTCGAGCTCGGCGGATGCCTCGCACAGCAGGTCCAGGCCGGCGGGACCCATGCCCTGGTAGGCGTACGGGGAGGTGCGGGGCTTGTAGGCACCGCCGCGCAGCATCGTGGCGCCGGCGGCCTTCACGCGGCGGGCGATGCGGATGAGGTTCTCGCCCTCGACGGAGCAGGGGCCGGCGATGACCTGGAACTGGTCGCCGCCGATCTTGATGCCGTGGCCGCAGTCGATGACGGAGTCCTCGGGGTGGAACTTGCGGTTGGCGCGCTTGAACGGCTCGGAGACGCGCTGTACGCGCTCGACGACGTCCATGGACTCAAGCAGGAACGGGTCGATCTTGGTCGTGTCGCCCACCAGGCCGATAATAGTCTCGTTTTCGCCGCGCGAGACGTCGGTCTTGAGCCCCTTTTTCTCGATCCAGCTGACGATGTGGCTTACGGCTTCGTCGCTGGCGCTCTGCTTTAAAATTGCAATCATGGTGTGCCTCTCACCTCGATGGATAGCCCTTGCAAAAACGGCCCGCATCGCGAGCCGTGTATATATGGTGCATGTGAGTTTATACTATCTGACTCGCTTTTGCCGCCTAAAGCGCACCGTCGGGGCGCGTCTCCCACGTAATTGCAAAGCTTTTTCTATTATTTTGTTAGCCCGTGGCGCACTTGGGTATAATGCCTACCGTTCGCCCTATTAGCTCAGGGGATTAGAGCGTCTGCCTCCGGAGCAGAAGGCCGTTGGTTCGAATCCAACATGGGGCACCATCGAACGTAAGACCGTCCGAACCTCGCATGGTCCGGGCGGTTTTCTTATACCGACGCGACGTGATGGGACGTGGTATGGCAGCAACGGATATCGAGCGTGGACTCTCGACCGCCGAGGTCGAGGAGCGCATCGCCGCCGGTAAGATCAACCGCAACATGGAACTCAAGACCAAGTCGGTCAAAGAGCTCATCATCGAGAACCTCTGCACGCTGTTTAACTTGATCAACGTGGTCTTGGCGATTTTGGTGTTGCTGACCGGTTCGTTTAAGAACCTGACGTTCCTGTTCGTGGTGTTCTTGAACACGGCGACCGGCGTCATTCAATCCATGCGCTCCAAGAAGATGGTTGACAAGCTTACGCTGCTCACCTCAAAGAAGGCCATCGCGGTGCGCGACGGCGCCGAGGTGGAGCTCGACCTGGACCAGATCGTGCTCGACGATATTATTCGCCTGGGTCGCGGTGACCAGATTCCGGCCGACGCCGTGGTAGTGTCGGGTGAGGCGCTCGTTAACGAGAGCCTGCTGACGGGCGAGAGCGACCTCATCAAGAAACAGCCGGGCTCCGAGCTCATGAGCGGCAGCTTTATCGACTCGGGCCTGCTGCGCGCCCGCGTGATCCATGTCGGCGCCGATAACTACGTGGCAAAGATCAACAACGAGGCCAAGTACGTCAAGAAGGTCAATTCCGAGATCATGAACGCGCTCAACGCCATCGTGCGGTTCGCGAGCATTATCATGATTCCGCTTGGTCTGGCGCTCTTTGCCTCGAGTGTGAGCGAGTTGTGGGATGCCGCGGGAACCCCGGGCGATAGCGCGCTTTCGTGGTGCTTCTCCGAGCTGCTGGCCGGTCGCGTGCCTTCTTCGGCGCTGCTGTCCACGGTGGGTGCCCTGCTGGGCATGATTCCGCAGGGCCTGGTGCTGCTGACCTCGTCGGTGCTCGCGATCGCCACGGTACGCCTGGCGCGTCGCAAGGTGCTGGCACAGCAGCTCTACTGCATCGAGACACTCGCGCGCGTCGACGTTTTGTGCCTGGACAAGACGGGCACCATTACCTCGGGCCGTATGGAGGTCGAGGGCACCTACCCGCTGCCTGTTGAGGGTGTTGGCTTTGGCGCGGACTCGGACGAGGCAGCTGTCCCCGTCGAGACTACGGTGCTCGACTTTGCGCTTGCCAACGTGGCACGTGCGACCTCGGCGGATGCCAACGAGACCTGCCAGGCGCTGCTCAACTACTACGCCGATCGTCCGGTCGAGGTGTCCGAGCCGCTGTCGGTCATTCCGTTCTCGTCGTCCAAAAAGTGGAGCGGCGCGTCGTTTGCGCAGGGCTCCTATGTGATGGGAGCCGCGCAGTTTGTGCTCTCTGATCGCACATTTGCGCAGGTCGAGAACCGTGTCGCCGAGCTTGCCGATACCTGCCGCGTGCTTGTGGTGGCGCGCGTGGACGGCTTTACGCCCGACGGCGATATGGTGGGCGAGGCCGAGCCCGTGGGCTT
>CABQNA010000238.1 GCA_902465425.1 uncultured Collinsella sp. | reverse complement strand
CGCCGATAAGGAAAGGGGCTCCCGTGTGTACGGAAGCCCCGACAACTCAGTGAGGAAACAGTTTACCGCAATAAAGCGCATCATGCGTTTCCGTATGGTTTCGTTGCGGTCGTTACCAGGCTCGCTGCCTAGGCCCCGATCTCGGGCAGCTCGGGAACATTGGTGTCGCCCGTACGGTCGCCGATGCAGATCTGCCACAGCTCAGTCCAGGTGCCGTCGTCCTCGATCTTCTTAAGGAAGTCGTTAACGAAGGCGACGCCGTCGGAATCGAGCGGCAGGCCAATGCCATAGGGCTCCTTGCTGCCGAAGGGCTTGCCGGCAATCTTGTACTTACCGGGCTCGCGGACCAGGGCGCTCTGCTGCATGTTGTTATCGATGACGTAGGCGTCAACGCGGCCCTGTTGGAGTGCCTGGCGGGCCTCCTCGTCGGTCTTGAACTCCTGCTGGCTGGCCTTGGGAGCGAACTCCTCCAGGATGGCAGGGCCGTTGGAGCCGGACTGGACGGCGACGTTCTTGTCGGCCAGGTCGTCGACGCTCTTGATGTCGTCGTTATCGGCAAGCACCAGGATGGCCTGCTGCGTGTAGTAATAGGGACCGGCAAAGGAGACAAGCTTCTTGCGCTCGTCGGTAATGGTGTAGGTGGCAAAGACGGCGTCGACCTGGCCGTTCTGCAGGACGGACTCGCGCGTGTCCGAGGTCACCTGGGTGATCTCGACCTTGTTCTCGCCCAGAATGTAGTTGGACAGGAGCTGCGCGATGCCGGCGTCGAAGCCACGGGTCTTGCCGTCCTTCTCGTTGAGGAGGGAGAAGAGCGTGGAGGTCTGAACGCCACCGATCTTAAAGACGCCGGCGTCCTTGACGGCCGTCGCCCAGGTGCTGGCGGCGATGGCATCGTCATCGGCCTTGGGGCCGTTGTCGACGAGCTTGTCGAATGCCTTAGCGTCGAGCGTGGTGGAAGCCTCGGTATCCTCGGAGCTCTTGGAGGAACCGGCGGCGGAACCCTTGTCGGCCTCGGCGCTGGTGTCGGAGCAGCCGGCAAGACCAAGGCCGGCGACGGTTGCGAAGGTGGCGGCAACGAAGCCGCGGCGGTCGAGAACGACCTGCTGGGAGAGGTTCTTGCTCATGGTAGAACACCTTTCTCAATAAAATCCCTAGCGGTTTAGTAGAGTTATACCCTATCGCGCTCAAATGGGTCAACACGAAATAACTCAGAAACATACTTACCTTATGGGTAATTCTACCTACCAAAAAGGGACAGGTTTATTTTGGCAGGTTTTATCTGGGCAAACGTCGGTTGTTGCTGCTGAGATAGTGCTTTTCGGACGGCCCGCCTCGCTGTTTTGTCTCAATCAGTAACAGGTAGACGAGGAAATGGGTTCTAACTGTTACAGATCGAGATTTTCTCTTCAGGGGAATTCGAATGTCTCAATCTGTAACATCTGGACGGGCAAAAGGCCTCTAACTGTTACAGATTGAGACAAACGTCGGGGACTAAGACGTCTTGTCTCGATCTGTAACAGTTAGACGAGAATTCAGGCCCTAGATGTTACAGATTGAGATAATCGCGTCGCGAAAATAAAAACCTCCGCAGGGGTGCTTTCCTTGCGGAGGTTTTCTTACTCGTTGAGTAGTCTCGCGGCTTCGGCAGCCATATTCTCGACCGTCATGCCGTTCTGAGCGAGCAGCTCGTTGGGGTCGTAGCGGTCGGGGAAGCCCTTGGCGATGCCGAAGGTGCGCGTGCGCAACGGCGTGCATGCCAGATAGCATGCCACGCGCTCGCCCCAGCCGCCGTCCAAGATGCCGTCCTCGAGGGTGACGACAACGCGATGCTCGGCGGCAAGACTGTCGAGGAACTCGCGGTCGAGCTCGGTTGCAAAGCGCGGGTTGACGAGCGTGGCCTCGATGCCGTACTCGGCAGTCAGACGGTTTGCCACGCGCTCACCCAGCTCAAAGAAATCGCCAAGCGCGAGCACGGCAACGTCGCGGCCCTGACGCACCACGTTGTAGCGAACGGCGCTGTAGTCGGTGTCTTCGGCGGGCGCAAGGTCGGGGCGGCTTACCAGGCCGATGCCCGGTACGCGGATTGCCACGGGATGCTCGCGGTGGTCGAGCGACCAGCTCAGCATGGACAGATATTCCTCCATGCAGGCCGGCGCCAAGTAGTGCATGTTGGGAAGACCGCCCAACATGGAAATATCAAAGAACGAGAGGTGCGTCTCGGACGTGGTGCCAAAGATTGACGCACCAAACACCAAAATGGTTGCCGGGGCGTCGTTGAGGCACAGGTCGTGCCAGAGTTCGTCGTAGGCGCGCTGCAAAAACGTGCCGTACACACCAAAGACTGGCTTGGCGCCCGAGCGCGCAAGCGCGGTGGCAAAGGTCACGGCGTGCTCCTCGGCAATGCCCACATCGACGAACTGTTTGCCGGCGGCAGCGCGAAGCTCGGGTGTAAAGCCCATGATGTAGGGTGTGGCGGCCGTGATGCCCACGACCTGCGGATCGTGCTCGATGGCGGCGCTGAGC